>NZ_JADYWS010000001.1:0-258547 GCF_015864715.1 Pseudoalteromonas sp. NZS71
TCTTCGCCCAGTCCATCTTGTGATTGGTGGCGTTCAATAATACGTTTGCTTGCGCGTTCTAGTTTTGCTTTTTTGCGACCTAGCTCATCGAATGTGCCGCTCCACTCTTTACTCGCATTGGACTTTAATTTACACCCATCAATGGCAAACATGTTGCGGCCTATCAAGCCTTCCTCATCACATATCATCAGCACTTGCGTAAAAAGCGGCTCAATCTGTTCATGCATTTTAGCCACAAAACCCGCTATAGATGTGTAATGTGGCTGGATATCTCCCGACACACTCATGAATAAAATGTTCGTCTCACACGCTTTAGCAATTCTGCGGCTACTGATCAAACCATGTGCATAGCCCAGTAAAATAATCTTTAGCATTACCGAAGGTGGATACGCAGCAGCGCCCGTTTTGTCATTGTTGTACCACGCGTCAAATCCCGATAAATCGAGCTTATTTTCGATAATATAACAAAGGGCATACTCAAAGGTGCCAGGCAAAATTTGCTCAGCGAAATTGATAGGAATGAATTTATTTTGACAGGATAAGTCAGGCTTGTAGTTAGCCATAACGGTTTACCGTGGGTGAATAATATCTATTAGATCACAGCGAACGGATGGGTTCAAGGTTAAAAAGCAATCAATTTGAAATAGTAGAATACGTTCCTAAAAAGAGTAATTCTACAACCTCAACGCCCTGTTAACAGGCAATAAAATAGTTGGTTAAAATAAGCGACGAAGGAGCAAAAACCAACTGTTTTTTGTCCTTGTTTAACAGCTTGTTAGGCATATTTACAACCCATCTAGCTCTATCGTATAACCCAATAAATTTACCAAAAAACTAAGTATTATTGGAAAAAGCATAATGATGATAAACGACAAACCAATTTGATACTTTTTATTGCTCATATTTGATGTGGCAAGGCTAAATAATACAGTTAAAACAAGCCACTGAAAGATATTTAATATATTTGCTATAAAAGGAGAAAATACTAGATTGCTTTTATAAGCCTCTCGTATCACTAAACTATCATATGGCAAACTTAATTGAGGCCAAAAAAACATATAATTACTAACGAGCCGAGGAATAAAACTATTAGTGTAAACAGCTAAAACAGGCAGGAAAAATAAGCTTAAAAAGCAAACTATAAAAATAACTCCAGCAGTAATATATTTGCGATCCATCGATATGCCTAACACTTTAGTATTTATGCGACACGCAGTTTGTGTTGCATAATCGCTTGTTGGACTGAGGCGCTACCTGCTCGGTGTGTCAGAGTTGGTGTTGTTTATGCTATGGGAATTTGCTTTTTAGAGGCTCTAGCTAAATCAGCTAATTTAATAAGCTTACCTATTATAATTTAAGCTTTCCCTGCATTGCTCAGCGTTTATTATCTATTCATTAAACCGAATGTTTAACCGTTAAGCAAGGATATTTTTCGCTCGCATAGTCGCTATTAGCCTGAGCAATTAAGCAGGTTAACTTATTGATTTGATGCAGCAAGCAAGGCTGCTAACTCGTTCGCGCTATTTTATTTGTCGCCTCATCTAAATTCATCACACCAATAAATCGTAAGGTACCCGTCTTGCATGACTGGCAAGACCAATGGGGTATTAATCGTTCTTGCTCTACCTTCGGCTTCACCGCTTTGCATGGGGTTGCTGATACTTGAGCCTTTATTAACCCTAACTTTCGCTTGCGACATGCATTAGCTAAAAAGCCATAGTGGCGAATGCGCATAAACCCTTTGGGCAATACATGTTGTAAGTAGCGCCGTAAAAATTCATCACAACTCAGAGTCATGACTTTATCGCGGTTGTTATCTGCATAATCGCGGTATTTAAAGCTCACTGTTTCTTCAGTCGCTGACACTAATCGCGATTCTGACATCACGCCTTTTCGGGTATAACGTGCAAGGTAACTGACTAACTTTTCACTGTACGTTAAACAGGCTTTGCTATACACGCACCATTTGGTTGGTGTGCTTACCTTCGCGAATGAACTATCGCATTCATTGAGCGCCGCGAGCATTTTCCCTCTAAACACTGTTGATAATGCTTTAACGGGGTATAAATAGCCTTTTTCTATTTCATCCCAGTGCGCTTTATCAAGCGCGCCTGCGGATATCAAGCAATGCAGGTGAATATGCTGACTTAAGTTCTGCCCCCACGTATGCAGTACGCTTGTCATGCCTAGCTGGCCATGCCTCTTTCGTTTCGCAAATTTACACAGCGTTTGCCATGCGGCTTTAAATAAACAGTGATACAACGCGTTTGGGTTGTAGTGCGCAATGATATTTAACTCATGCGGGAGCGTAAAAACAAGGTGGAAATAGCGACACGATAATAAATCCTCTTGTTGTCTTTGCACCCATTTAGCCGTTGCCATACCTTGGCAACGTGGGCAATGTCGATCTCGACAGCTACATCCAATTTGTTGTACTTCACTACAGTTATCACATTGCCATGCTTGATAACCGAGCTGTCCCGTTCTGCATGATTGAAGGTGTTGGCAGACTCGTAACTGCTGATAACTCATTATGTGGTGCTGCCGATAATTCCCAAGGCCAGAATTTAAAATATCAGCGAGGTGCAAGCCGCTCATTGGTTTCCCCAACTTGCGAGTAAATCAATACCACCATGCCCTAATTCAGGTAACCAGTGTAAGTAACTTTGCGTGGTTCTAATGTCACTGTGACCAAGCTGATGTTGAAGTTGATGAAGCGGCATCCCTAACTCAAGTTGATGTGTTGCATAAGCATGGCGTAATACATGTGGATTACAGTGCTTTAAACCACACATTTGTGCATGTTTTTTCAATGCCTTTCTGAAGCTTGAGGGTGACATGGGTTTATCCATTAACCATCGTGAATAAAACATCCAGCCCGTTGGGTGATACATTTTCCAATAGCAACGTAATTGATTTAGCACGCTATCTGATACAACAACATAGCGTGACTTATCTCCTTTACCATGTTCAATTAAAATGGTTTTACGCTGTCCATCGATGTCTTGCACTTTGATGCGCAGCAGTTCGCCAATACGCAAACCACATCCATAACACACCACTATCAATGTTTTTAAGCGCATATCCGTGCAACTTTCTATAAGTCGTCGAATATCATCACGCGATAAATAAGTAGGTGCCCGAGGTTTTGCTTTAGGCAAGGCTATGTCTAAGTTCAGTGGGCGATGTAAAATATTCTTAAACAGAAACCAAATGCTGTTTATTTGTATTTTTTGACTCGCTCTGGAGAGCTTGCGAATAGCGGGATCTTTAAAAAAGATATTCAGCTCATCATCAGTAATTAAATCGAGTGGTTTATTAAAATAATGGCTGAGTTTAAGTAAATGCTCGCAGTAACTTTTACAGGTACTTTGTGAATAACCAAGATAGGCTATTTCAGTTTTGACTTGTTCAATGAGTGTATTCATTACTTACCTCCAAATATGGGATAACCCCAAGGTAAGTGTGGCTCAAATGGTCAGAATAGGATCTCCGCGTAGCGGCTTAGTTCAACAATTTAATAGTGCGCTCATCGCGCATATTTCTGCCAACGATACGCTCATGTTTTTTATAAATCTTTTTTACCAAATAACTTAATACATTGCTATATATAATTTTTATTAGCACTCAAACTCTCAATAAAAGACAAAATGCGCTCGCCGCTCATTTTCTTGAATATGTGTGCATCACAACTATACTGTATATAAAAACAGCACTATTGTTGGTAATAGTATGAAAACACGTTCCCCATTTTTAAATTACATAGCTGAATATATGCTAGTTCGTCAATATTCATTACGCACCGTCGATACCTACCTAAGATGGATTGCATCTTATATCCATTTTCATAATAAACGCCATCCCGCCTCAATGGGGGACAATGAAGTCGAACGCTACTTAGAACATTTAGTGTTAAAGCAAAACGTTGCACCACGTACGCAAGCTACCGCACTCAATTCATTGTCATTTTTATACAAGCACATAATAAAAAAAGAACTCTCATTAAATTTAAATTTTGCCCGTAGTAAAAAACAAGCAAAGCTCCCTGTAGTGATGACCCCAGAGGAAGTTAAAATGTTGATGGCTCATTTAAATAAGCGCTATTATTTAATTGCAGCCCTTATGTATGGAAGTGGCTTAAGAGTAATGGAAGCGGTGCAATTAAGGGTGAAAGATATTGATTTTGATTATAAATGCATTCAAGTATGGAATGGAAAAGGTAATAAACACCGCATTGTTACGCTGGCCACAGAGCTAATTCCTATGCTGAGAAATCAAATTTTGAACGTTGATGACTATTTAAAACTGGATTTAAATAATACGGAATATTCTGGCGTATGGATGCCATATGCTTTAACAAAAAAATATCCAAGTGCCGCAAAATCGCTTGCGTGGCAGTATTTATTTCCTTCTCATATATTAAGTTCAGATCCTCAAAGTGGTGAAATAAGACGACATCATTTTCATCACTCTTGTATTAGAAAAGAGGTTAAAAAAGCCGTCCAAAAATCAGGGTTAACAAAAATAATAACACCTCATACATTAAGACACTCTTTTGCTACTCATCTACTGCAAAATGGCGCCGATATAAGAACTGTTCAAGCTCAGCTTGGCCATTCTGATGTTAAAACCACACAAATATATACTCATGTATTACAGCAAGGCGCTAACGGGGTTGTTAGCCCTTTTTCAAGATTATAAACTTTTCTTTTCAACACCCTAAAAATACATACTTGTTTACAAATCAATACTGCCATCTGTTACTACTTTAAAACACATAAAAAAAGCCCCGCTTGTTTTTACACAAACGGGGCTCCACACTAATTTTTTAATCAAAAATAAAAGCGCCGATACTACGGGCGCTTTGCATCATTGAATATTGTTACTTTAACTTACTGATTAACTACACTTTTAAGCGGATTAATCGGCTGTGCGTTATCGTCTAGTAGATTCATATCAAAATCGAACTCATCTACACGAATCGCTTTTTCACGTTTGATGTTGTAATCAATTAACTGAACGTGTTCAGCTTGCGTGATTACGTTTGCCGCTAGTGCGTTATCAAGCGTGATGTTAAAGCGTATACCTGGTTTAATTACTTTAGCACGTAGTGCTTTTTTAACTTTAGCCAGCTCGCCAAGTGATGCCATTTTAGCTTTGTAAGCTTGCTCATTAATATGATGACCATCGCCTACTACTGGTTTAACTAAATGCGTAATTTGCGCTTTAAATGCGGTATCTAGCTGAGCTTGCTTAGCTAGTTCGCGGATTAAATCATCGCTAATTTTTGGCATTTTAGTTGAGTAGTTCATTGTAATGAAACGAATAAACTTACGTGTACCACTTGCAGGGAAGTTATCTAAAAACTTATGCAATGCTTCTTCAGCACTTTGTAGTGCAAAACGAGTCGCGTAATGGAAATACGGCGCTGCTTGCTCACGGTCACTACTTGATACTTTTTGCTCGTAGTATTTAATTGATGCCATAGCTGCATATAAGAAGCTCATTACATCACCTAAACGTGCCGATAGCATTTCTGCTTGTTTTAATTTACCGCCAAGTACCAGTAACGAGAAGTCTGCATATACCGCTAATTTAGCTGATAATTTATGCACAGCTTTTTCGTAGTCGCGTACTTCTGGTAATTCAGAGTTTGCACTTGCTGTAAATGGTAAAACACCAAGGCGAAAAGCACGTAAGCTGTTTGCTGTGCTGTAACCAATTGTTTTACGTAAAATGCCGTTAAATTCTTTATCTGCGCCTTTGTCTTCGCTGTGAATTGACTCAACCATAGATTGTAAATATGGGTGACAACGCATAACACCTTGACCAAAGATCATTAGGTTACGTGTAAGAATGTTCGCGCCTTCTACCGTAATGGCAATCGGCTGAGCAACATAACCACTTGCTAATGTATTTTGTGGACCATTTTGAATCGCTTTACCCGCTTGAATATCCATTGCTGAATCAAGCACGTCGCGACCAAGCTCTGTCATGTGGTATTTAGCGATTGCGGTTACTACTGATGGTTTTAAGCCCATGCCTAAGCCTTCAGTTGTAAGTACGCGCATTGCTTCTTGTAGGTATGTTTTACCTGCAATGTCAGCTAGTTTTTCTTGAATACCTTCAAACTGGCCAATGGCTAAACCAAACTGTTCACGCACTGCTGCGTATTCAGATGCTGATTTAAATGCAACTTGTGCTGTACTAACACCTAGCGCAGGTAATGAAATACCACGGCCAGCACCTAAACAGCTAACCAGCATTTGCCAACCACGGCCGATATTTTTTTGCCCGCCAATAACAAAGTCCATTGGTACAAATACTTTGTTACCACGTGTAGTACCGTTGTAAAAACGAATACCCATTGGGTCGTGACGATTACCAAGCTCTACACCTGGGTGCTCTTTTGGAATTAGTGCACAGGTAATACCTAAGCTTTCTTTACCACCTAATAAACCATTAGGGTCCATTACTTTAAAGGCTAAACCAAGTACAGTAGCAATAGGTGCAAGCGTTATGTAGCGCTTGTCCCATGTTATCTCAAGGCCAAGTACTTCTTCACCGTTGTACATGCCTTTAGTTACTGTACCAATGTCTGGAATGCCACCTGCATCAGAACCCGCTTCTGGGCTTGTTAATGCAAAACATGGAATGTCTGTACCATTTGCTAGGCGTGGTAAGTAATGCGCTTGTTGTTCTTGCGTACCAAAGTGAAGTAATAACTCACCCGGGCCTAACGAGTTAGGAACCATGACGGTTACCGCTACTGCTGAGCTTTTAGTCGCAATTGTGCCAACAATAGTAGAGTTTGCATAAGGGCTAAACTCTAAACCACCAAACGACTTAGGAATGATAAGCGAGAAAAAACGCTCTTTTTTCAAAAATTCTAAGATGTCATTTGGTAAATGAATGCCGTTTTGAATCACTGAATCGTCAATCATGCCCAGTAACTCTTTTACTGGACCGTCTAAGAATGCTTGCTCGTCTGCGCTTAATTTAGCAGCAGGTACGTCGCGAAGTGCACTGAAATCAGGCTTACCTTGGTAGATAGAACCTTCAAGCCATACATCACCCGCGTCTAGCGCTTCTTGTTCTGTGATAGAAATACTTGGTAATACTTTTTTTAGTTTTGTACGTAAACTCATGATTGAACTCATCCGACCAGCTAAATAATACCTACATTACGTCATAAAAAATCGTTTAGATCAATTACTCTATTCAATTAATTAACAGTTTTTTCAATTTATTTTCTTTACCTGAACGTAAACTGTTGAAACACAAAGGCTTACAGCTGTACGCTGAAAAAAAGTATTTTAACTAAAATGATGAATAAAACAGCAAAAGCGCTAGCGCTGTATCTATTTTTTGATGGGCATAAAAAAACGCAGCACAAATAGGCTGCGTTTTTATTCAATTTGTAGAGGCTACATTATCAGTTAATCTAGCTAAAACTACTTAAATTTAAATCAAATTGTATAAGCGCTTCACTTAGCAACTTTAACAACTTGCTTGCCGGTAAAACCACCAGCAAGTTGTTTATTAAGTGCTTGCGATACTGACTCTGCACTAAAATCTACGGGCGTTATTTCTGGGTGTTTAATGTCGCCACTAACAGCTCCTTCAAGTAACAAGTTGCCCATAAAACTCAAACGTTGTTGTGCACATAAACTATTAGCAAGCCATGCACCACCAATCGATACAACGCTAATATTGGGCGCTCGGTGATACATTAAGTCTTGATCAAAACAAGGTAGCGGATTTAAGCAGGCAATACGTCCGCAAAAACGCATTAACTCAATATTACGCTGAGTACACTCTCCACCTATCGTATCAATAACCGCGTCAAAACCTTGTGGGCCAAGTTCTCTACGGATTTTTTCGCATAGCTTTTTATCGCTATAGTCAAAAACCACATCAGCGCCTAGCTGCTTAACCAATTTATGGTTACGCTTTGATGCCGTGGTAAATACATCTGCACCGCGCTGTTTTGCATATTGAATAGCAAACTGCCCTACCGCTCCGGCTCCGCCTTCAATAAAAATAGTATCGCCTTCACTAATGCCTATTTTATCTAAGCTGATAAGTGCTGCCATACCGGCGCATGGAAGTGTTGCTGCAATGGCCGGATTTAAACTGCTTGGCACAACCGACACTGCAAAGTTAGGTACTTTGGTGTATTCGCTCAAAGCACCTTGCTCACCAATGTTGGCATGCCACATAACCCGCTCGCCAACATTTGGAAACACACCTTTATTAGCTTTAACCACAACACCTACGGCATCTAAGCCTAAAATGTGTGGATACTGCCACTTACAAAAGCCTGTTTTAGCAAATTGACCATCAACTGGATTTAAACCAACGTACTCTACTTTTACAAGCAGCTCGTTATCTGCACAAATAGGAACAGGCAGCTCAGCATCCGCTAAGTCAATTGCTTCATTTGGTTCTGGCAGTACAATAGCGCGCATCGTTTGCGGGATAATGTATTCATGTAAATTTTCAGTATTTGGCATCAATATAACTCTACTTATTAGTGTCGTTTAACGCATAACTCCATTGGCCATTAAATGACTGGTAAGCATTTACTTTGGCAAGCAGTGAAGTGATTGTTGTTTCAACAGCATTTTCTTGTGCTATTAAAACATCCTGGCGCGCATCTAACAACTCAAGATAAGGAATTTGACCTTCTTCATACATTGCTTGTGCTTGTAAAAATGCTTTATTAGCAAAGTCATAGCGTTCGTCGGCAAAGCGTTTTTGCTGTGCTTGATTGACCAACAATTGCAGTGAAAGTTCACTTTCACTTAGTGCAGTTAATACCACTTGTTGATAATCGCTGTAAGCGGCTTCACTTAAAAACTGCTGCGCGTCGCGCTGTGCTAATAATGCTGGGTAGCTTAATAACGACCATTGTAACTGCGGCGCTATTTGCCACTGTTGATCGGTATTTTTTAAGCCTGTGCTATCTATACTCACAACCCCTGCAAATGCAGATAAGCTAATATCGGGTAATAACGCTTTGCTCGCTGCAACACTTAAACTATTTGCTTGGCTAAAGTCAAATAGTGCACGGCTAATATCTGGACGTAAGGCAATGGCATTATTAGCGTTTTTTAGTGCGACGCTAAAGTCACGTTCCAGCACGCTTTGCTCGTTTTCAATAGCAATATTTTGCGTTAACTTACCGCTTAGTACTGCAAGTGCAGATAAATCGCTGTATTTTGCATATTCAATAGCAGGCATTAGTGCTTGTTGCTGCCTAAGCTGCGCCATCGTACGATTTAAATCAAGCTCATTTGCTACACCTTCGTCAACGCGAGCTTGAAGAACGTCAATACTTTGCTCAAGCGCTTCTATTTGAAGCGTAACAATGTGTTGTTTTTCAACATTTCCTTGATAACTTACAAAGCCTTTAACGACTGACGAAACAACTTCAATTTGCAGTAAACGTACTTGCTCTGCTTGGCTCATGGCTGATGCATTTGCAGCATCAACCAACGCCGTTATACGACCAAATAAATCTAGCTGCCAATCAAGTGCAACGTTTGCACTTGATTGACGGTCATAAACGCTTGGTGCATCGCTTCGAGCTGCGCCAACATTTACGCCACCTTGCGGAAGGTACTGGGCTTTTTGCTCTCCTAGTCGCGCTAATGCACTTTTAAGTGTTAGCTGGCTTGTTTGCAAATTATAGTTATTTGCAAGCGCACCGGTAACAAGCTCATTTAGTTGATCAGAATTAAGCTTTTTCCACCAGTTTGTTTCATCAGCAACGCTAACGTTACTAGCAATATTAGCTTTGGCAACAAATTCGTTAACGGCTTTTTGCTCGCTCATGGTGTCTATTTTACTCGCACACCCGGCTAAAAACGCAGCGACTAATACTGCACTGGCGGTCAGACTTGTTTTAAGTCTTTTTTGCATTAATTTAGTCATGAGTATTCTCCTGCGCTTTCTCTTTTTTGTTAGTCACTAACATATAAAATACCGGCGTAAACAATAGGCCAAACACGGTTACACCTATCATCCCTGAGAATACTGCGTTACCCATTGCGTGTCGCATTTCGGCGCCTGCACCGGTGGCAAGTACTAACGGTACAACACCTGCTGTAAATGCAATTGAGGTCATTAATATTGGGCGCAAGCGCATACGACATGCCTCAAGTATTGCCTCTAAGTGCGATAAGCCTGAGTCGTGTCTATCTTTTGCAAACTCAACCATCAATATTGCATTTTTAGAAGCCAACGCGACCAGTACTATTAACGCTATTTGAGTGAATATGTTGTTGTCAGAGCCAACAAACCACACACCTAACAAGGCTGAGAAAATAGTCATTGGTACAATTAATATAATTGCCAGTGGTAAACGTAAGCTCTCGTACTGCGCTGCAAGTACCATAAATACAAGTAATACAACTAACGGGAATACATAAACCATGGTGTTACCGGCAAGTACTTGTTGGTACGTTACTTCAGTCCACTCATATTCAATACCTGTTGGTAGTGTGTCTGCGAGTACTTTTTCAATAGCAACTTGTGCTTGATCAGAACTATAACCTGGCGCTGGGCTACCATTTAGCTCTGCACTTGGGTAACCGTTGTAATGCATAACACGGTCAGGACCAATTGTTGGTGTTACAGTTAGTACAGATCCCAGTGGCACCATATTACCTGAGCGGTTACGTACTTTTAAATTAAGTATTTGATCAGGGTCTAAGCGGTAGTCAGCATCGGCCTGTGCATTTACTTGGTACGTACGACCAAACATATTAAAGTCATTTACGTACACAGAGCCTAAGTAAATTTGCAGTGCGTTAAATACTTCATCAAGTGGAATACCTTGAATAAGCGCTTGCTCACGGTCAATATCAATATCCATTTGTGGAACTTGGATACGGAAACTTGAGTACAGGCCCATTAATGCAGGGTCTTGTTGCGCTTTAGTAATTACGGCTTGCAGACTATTAAATAGTGCTTCAAATCCTTTATTAGCTCTGTCCTCTATTTGCAGTTTAAAACCACCGGTAGTCCCTAAACCTTGAATTGGCGGCGGTGGAAATACCGCTACAAATGCCTCATCAATGGCGGCAAAACGTTTATTCAACTGCGCCGCTATCGCCATCGCTGATTGGCTTGGGTCGGTACGTTTATCAAAGCTCTCAAGTGGTGTAAATACAATGCCGCTGTTAGGGCTATTCGTAAAACCGTTCACTGATAAGCCAGGAAAAGCAACAGTATGTGCAACGCCTGGTACTTCTAATGCAATTTGCTGCATTTGAGCAAGTACGTCTTCAGTACGATCAAGGCTTGATGCGTCAGGTAACTGCGCAATAGCCACTAAATACTGTTTATCTTGCTGTGGAATAAAGCCACCTGGTACGGTATCAAATAACTTAATTGTGCCGCCAACAAGTGCGATGTAAGCCACCATTACAACAACGGTCATACGAATTAGTTTTTGTACCAGTTTTTCGTAACCTTTAGCACCACGGTTAAATACGCGGTTAAATGGTTTAAACAACCAACGACCAAACAATTTATTAAGTAAACGTGTGAAGGCATCTGGTTTTGCATCGTGCGATTTTAATAACAATGCAGCAAGCGCAGGCGATAACGTTAATGAGTTAAATGCTGAGATAATAGTCGAAATTGTAATTGTAAGTGCAAATTGCTTATAAAACTGACCTGATAAACCGGTAATAAACGCAGTAGGAATAAATACAGCACTTAGTACTAGCGCAATGGCAATAATAGGCCCTGTTACTTCGCTCATTGCAACGCGGGTTGCTTCAAGTGGCGATAAGCCTTTTTCAATATTACGCTCTACGTTTTCAACAACTACAATCGCATCATCTACAACAATACCTATGGCCAATACTAAACCAAACAACGACAAGGTATTAATTGAGACACCTAACCACTGCATTACGGCAAACGTACCAATGAGCGAAATAGGCACAGCAATTAGCGGAATAATTGATGCACGCCACGTTTGTAAAAATACAATAACAACAATAACTACCAGTACAATTGCTTCAAGCAACGTTGCAATTACCGCGTCAATTGAGCCGCGAACAAATACCGTAGGGTCGTACACAATGTCGTATTCAACACCAGTAGGAAAATCTTTAGATAAGCGCGCCATTGTTTCACGTACTTGATCGGAAAGCTCAATAGCGTTTGAACCTGGGCGTTGGAATATTGGCATTGCAAGAGCTGGTTGGTTATCAAGCTCTGCACGCAGTGCGTAAGTGTCTTGACCTAAATCAACACGGGCTATATCAGATAAACGCGTTAACTGACCTTCGTCGCCTACTTTAATAATAACTTGTTCAAATTCTTCAATACTGTTTAAACGACCTTTAACGTTTAACAATATTTGAAATTGACTGTCGTTTGAAATTGGTTGCGCACCTAAGCTACCTGCAGCAACTTGCTGGTTTTGCGAGCGAAGTGCTGTCACTACATCTGTTGCTGTTAATTCGCGTGCAGCAAGTGCATCTGGGTTTAGCCATACTCGCATTGAGTATTTGCCAGCACCAAACATGCGAATATCACCTACGCCCGGTAAACGCGCAATTTCATCTTTAATGTTTAAATCGGCATAGTTAGATAAGTAAGCTGTGTCGTGCGTTTTTTCAGGTGAGTATAAATGCACTACCATGGTTAAATCTGGTGATGACTTTTCAGCCACAACACCTAAACGTTGTACTTCTTCTGGCAAACGCGGAAGCGCACTGTTTACACGGTTTTGCACTTGTACTTGAGCACGGTCTAAATCGGTACCTAAAGCAAAGGTTACCGTTAGTGTCATGCGGCCATCACTGGTACCTTGCGAAAACATATATAGCATGTTTTCAGTACCGTTAATTTCTTGCTCCAGCGGTGTTGCCACTGTTTGCGCAATAACGGTAGGGTTAGCACCTGGGTAGTTGGCGGTAACAACAACTGTTGGAGGAACTACTTCTGGGTATTCACTTACTGGTAATTGGAATAGTGATATACCACCAGCAATTAAAATAACCAATGACAGCATGGCCGCAAATATTGGACGCTGTATAAAGAAATGCGAGAATTTCATCAATAAACCTTATTGCTTAGCCACAAGTTGTGCGTTGTCATTTAACAATGTAAATGCCACACCACTTGTATCAATTGTTACTGTTTGCGGAGAGATTGGCATACCAGGGCCTACGCGAGCAGGGCCATTTACGGCAATAACATCACCTTCATTAAGGCCTGATGTAACCGCACGTAATGCACCGTAACGCTCACCTGTAGTGATAAGCTTGTATTCAAGTACGTTGTTTTCGCCAACCGTTAATACAAAACGATTTTTTAAGTCGGTACCAATTGCACGTTCTGGGATAATAATCGCGTCGCTAATAGAATTTGCAGCCAGCTTTATACGTGCAAACGAGCCTGCGCGTAACTGGTTGCTGTTTTCATTAAATACCGCACGTACACGTAATGTACCCGTTGATGAATTAATTTGGTTATCAATAAAGTTAATGTAGCCTTTGTATGCAAAATCGTTTTGACCGACCTTTTGCATTACAACAGTTTGATGGCTCGCAGCAGTAACATCATTGAAAGAGCTATTCCATGTGCGTTCATCAACATCAAAATAAGCATACATAGCTTGGTTTGAAACAATTGACGTTAATACGCTTTGACCCGCAAGTATGTTATTACCTTTGGTAATATTTGCGCGAGAAATAATGCCATCAATTGGTGATACTACTGACGTAAACTCTAAATCAAGCTCTGCTGAAGTAAGTTGTGCTTGCAGTGCAGAAAGCTGTGCTTCGCGTTGGCGCAGTGTTGAAGTACGCGCTTGTGCTTGCTCAGTTGAGATTGCCTTGCGGTCTAACAAACGTACCGCACGTTTGTCTTCACTTTTAGCTTGCTCTAAGGCAGCTTCTGCACTGTTGATTTGCGCTTTTAAGCTAGCAACCACAGCAGCAAATGGGCGAGCATCTAATTGAAATAAAACATCGCCTTCTTTAACCACATCGCCTTCTTTAAATTCAATGCTATCGATGATTCCCGATACGCGCGGCATTAAAGCAACTTCTTGTGGAGACTCTAAACGCGTTGTATATGTGTGCCAGCTTTGTACCGGCTTAACAAGCACCTGTGCTACATCAATTGGTTGAAGTTGCTGTGCAGGTGCTGATTGAGCTGTGCTCTCATCAGCACAACCCGCAAGTGTTAAAGATGCCGCAGTAAGTGCAGCAGCAATTAGATGTTTGTTCATGAAGACGCTCCATTGTTGATTAGCCTCGCATAATACGGATTAAACCCGTGTGTAAAAACCATAGATTTTTAAATTCATTAATGCCAAAATGGCATCAATAGATTAGTTAAGGTGTAATAATGGATACAACAAGTCGACTTTTAATGTTACTTGAAGTGGTTGAGCAAGGCTCTTTTGCTAAAGCTGCAGAAATACGCAACATAGATCGCTCTGTTATATCTAAACAAATTAGCCGTTTAGAGGATGAGTTAGGCGTTAGGTTACTTAATCGAACTACCCGTTCATTTTCGCTCACAGCGGCGGGTGCCGAAATGATCAAAAAAGCCGCTGAGCTTAGAGAGCTGCTCGGCGAAACCGTACGCATGGCTGAAAACTACCATTTAGAACCGCGTGGCGTATTAAAAATCACTTCATCAACACTTATTGGTCGTCGTTATTTACAACCTGTACTTAATGATTTTCAAAAACGCTTTCCTCAAGTAGAAGTTGAACTGCGTTTAGACGATAGATTAGTAGATATAGTCTCTGAAGGATTTGATTTGGCTTTTCGTGTAGGTGAGCCTAAAGATTCGTCACTTATTGCACGTAAAATAGCGCGTAACCGGTTATTAATTTTAGCTGCGCCACAGTTTATTGAAACTTATGGTATGCCAAAAACAATGGAAGAGTTAGCGCAATTACCAGCAGCAAGCTATGCCAGTAATTCTATTCGAGTAGAAGCTATAGATTACTACGATAGTAAAGGTGAACGCTGCGAGCAAAAAATAAAAAGTGTGTTTCGTGCAAACGATGCAGAGTCATTGTTAATGAAAACATTATCGGGCACAACTTACTTTGTCGCCCCTGCATTTATTATTGGTGATGAAATAATACAAGGTAAGCTAGTGCCTTTATTAACAGATGTGAAACTCATGGAGTTTAGTGCGATGTATGCCGTATATCCGCATCGAGATTTACCAGTAAGGACCCGGTTGTTTTTTGATGCTGTACGCGAGCATTTAGGAAAAGACAAACCGATTTGGGAAAATGGGATCCCCAATTTTGAGCAAATGTACTAAGTGACCCTACTTAAGCAACTACCGCCTCACGGTCGTGTTCTTGTTTAAACTTACAATACACTTTATTGCGGCCAAACTGTTTTGCTTTGTATAACTGCTTATCCGCTTGGTTTACAAAGCTTTCCAATGAATTAGTACTTTTAAATTTTGCGACACCAATACTTGTTGTCACATTAATAGCAAGGCCGTCAATGTCAAATGTTGTATTTTCAAAACGTGCTCTTATTTGTTCAGCGGTATTAAGTGCGGCCTCTTCATTAGCAAAAGAGCTAAATAAAGCAAACTCTTCACCGCCTACTCTAAATACGTACCCTCTACCAAGCACAACTCTTAGTAAAGTGGCCACTTCGATAAGTACTTGGTCACCGACACCATGACCATGCTCATCATTTATCTGCTTAAAAAAGTCTAAATCGAGTAAAAACAAATATAGCTGTGACTTATCTTGTAGTTCAACTTCAAAGTAGTGGTTCATTGAAAGGCGATTACCTGCACCCGTTAGCGGATCAAGTAATGCTAAATTTTTAAGGCGCTTTGAAAAATGTGAGCGGCTCCCTTCAAAAACATGAGAAATCGCCCAAATACTAAAATAAGCACAGATTAAATTAAGAGATAGGTTAAAATTTTCAAAGGGGGCAAGTGTAGACTTACTCCCTAAAATAAACACTTGGATAACTAATAAATTTGCAGAGAAAATTACACCGTATTGTTTACCTAATAACAGGTAGTACAAAATAGGTAATGCAAACGACCATACAAACACAGCATTACGAGGCGATGCTAAAGATGTACCCAAAATAACAATTAGCGTTATGAGCACACACATTATCAAGGATTGCCAAAACTGTAGTGGACGGCGTATAAGTGAAATATAAGTAAATATACAATAAATAGAAAAACAGATTTCGATATAGCCAAGCAATGGAAAGTTATTTACGGTTAAATTAAAACCCGCAAATCCTACCGATAAAAAACCAAAACAAAGACACATTCCTCGCAGAACGTCTTTTCTTAATGATTTAGTGCTATTAAGGGCGGCGATATCCATTCTAATCACTTAATAAAAATAAAAGTAAGTTTAACGTGAAAATACAATTTAACAAGCTTTGTTGATATAAAACCATGTAGATACAACCAGTTATTTACCTTTTAGGGATAATGTAGTGTATTTTAGGAACACGTTTAGTGCTTTTACTTTTCTAGGTAGCTTTAAAAGCTAGCCACCTAGCATTGATAAATTAGTCGTAATACCTGTATTGCCTTGGTGTAAAAGGTGAGTTGGCTTTTTGGTTTTAATATAACGAGATAGCAATGCCATTAATTTACTGTTTGAACTGTCGTTCATATATTCTCTTAGCGAAATACCCTCTTCAGAAAACAAACACAAGTGCAGGTTCCCTTTTGCTGTAACCCTTAATCGGTTACAGGTACTACAAAAGTCGTTGCTGTAAGGCATGATCAAACCAATTCTGCCTTGATAATCAGGATGAGCAAACTCTTGAGCAGGACCTGCTGATGCACTACGCGCAACTTGCTGCCAACCCGTTTGCAATAGCTGAGTTTTTAAAACTTGCCCAGATACATGGTTAGCATCAAAAAAGGCTTTGTTGTCGTTTGTTTGCATCAACTCAATAAAACGAATAGTAACGGGACGGTGTTTAACCCAATTTAAAAATGTATCAAACTCTTTCGCGTTGTATTGCTTCATCAGCACACTGTTTATTTTTACCGAATCAATACCCGTTTCAAGCGCAGTATCAATACCTTTCATTACTGAGGTAAATTTGTCATGCCCAGTAATGGTGTTAAACATGCGCGGATCTAAGCTATCAATACTTACATTAATGGCGTTTAAGCCCGCATCTACCCAGTCGTGGATATTCTTATGAAGAGAAAAACCATTGGTAGTCATTGCAATTTTTTTTATGCCCGCGACATCTTTTGCCGCGCGAACAACATCTATAAAGTCTTTTCTAAGAGTTGGCTCTCCGCCAGTGATCCTTACTTTTTCAATACCATGGTGCGCAAACGCTTTAAGCGTATTGCTAATTTCATCAATTGTGAGAAAACCACGGTCTGGCCCCCCCTGATAACCATCTGGTAAACAATAAACACACTTAAAATTACATACATCAGTAATAGACAAACGTAAGTAACTAAACTCTCGCCCTGTTGGGTCGATTAGCATAAATAAACCTTAACTAATATCAACAAGTAATAATAACCTAATACCAATTTGCAATAATACTTAATCATTTAATTAAGCGAATTGGTATAAACAACGCTACTTATTGATACATAAATAATAATTACATAAATATATTTAATAACTAAAAAGGGCTGCATAAAGCACACCCCTTTAGTTATTTTTGTTTTACGCTTCTAAGCCTTTTTTAAGTTCGCTTGGCTTCATTGGTAGGTCACGTAAACGCACGCCTACTGCATTAAATACAGCATTACCAATCGCAGGAGCCACCCCTATAACGCCAGGTTCGCCTAAACCAACTGGAAATTCATCGCTTTGTAAAAATTCAATGTCAATATCTGGCACGTCTTGCATTCTTAGCGGTAAATAAGTATTAAAGTTAGTCGCTGATACCTGTCCATCTTTATACGTATTTGATTCATGCAATGCAAGGCTGCTGCCCCATAGTAACGACCCTTCAATTTGCGCTAGTGCGCCATCTGGGTGAACTATTAAGCCCGCATCTACAACAACATAAAGCTTTTTAAGCGTTATTTTACCACTATCACGGTTAACATGAACATGCGCTGCGGTTGCAAGCCATGCTGGCATAGTACGTTCTTGCCCTGAGCTTACAGAAAAGCCAATGCCTTCATCTTTAGCTAATTTAACAGAAGCTACTTTGTCTGACACTGTTTTAAGCACATTACGTAAGCGCAGTGCTCCACCTACACTCTCAGGTGCTTTTCCTGCTTGCTTGCCTTTACCGTCTAACATTTCAATTCTAAATTGAACTGGATCTTTGCCTTGCTTATGGGCAATTTCATCAATAAACGACTCAAGACTCCAAGCAATCCAACCTGGCCCTACTGAACGTAACCAACCTGGAGTAAAGGTGCTTTGTGCAACTTCGTTATTAATAGCGCGTGCACGATGACTGCTCATGCTATACCAATGATCAGCGCCCGATGCCGAAAATGCATCAAATTTACCTTTACCATCAACACCCGGTGATAAAAACCCTGGTGCCATTGCTTTAGTAGGCCAACCTGCAGCAAATGCATGCTCTAAACCAGTAAAAGTACCATTTTTATCAAACGACGCTGTCATTTTTGCAGCAGATGCAGAACGAGACTGATCGAATAAACTATCGTCTGCTCGTGTAAATACCAGCTTTACTGGTTTACCTACTGCTTTTGCAGTTAGAGCTGCAGGTACAGTCCAGTCACCAAATAATCGACGACCAAAACCACCACCTAAATAATAAGGACGAATAATTACTTTGTTTTGTTCTATATCGAGTGCTTTAGCAAGCGCTGGTAACGTAAGTGACTGCCACTGGTTACCTGTATGAATAATCCAATTTCCGTCTTTAAATTCTGCAACCGCATTTAATGGCTCTAGCTGATAATGACTCGCTGTCGCTGTGGTATACATTGATTCTAACGACTCACTGGCGTCTGCTTGAGTTTTCTTTATATCGCCTTGATCAACAAATAAAGTACCCGAGTCGCGTTGCTCGCATAATCGCTTACCTTCTTTTTGAATATCAGCTTCAGATATATTTGCTGACTCACCCTTTTTGTAACTCACCTTTAAAGCATCTACTGCTTTAATGGCACTTGGGTAACTATCAGCTAATACAACAACCCAGCCTTGCACTGTGTTACTAGGGTCATTTAAAATTTCATAGCCTTTGTAACCTTTAATAGCTTTTGCTGCACTATCGTCAACGTTTGTTACTGTGCTGCCATAACGGGTTGGCGGTATTACTGGTCGCGCGTACAGCATGCCTTCAACTTCTACATCTATCCCGTATACTGCGGTACCATTTGTTTTGGCTGGTATATCAAGCGCTTTAAAGTCTTGTTTAAGCCCAGTTAAATGACGTTTATTAGCAGGTTTTAGTGGAAGGTTTGCAACTTCATCGCTGGTAAATGTACGATTAAACTCGCCTTTTTTAACTATGTCAGCATAACTAACCGATTTTTCGCCTGCAATAATATAGCCCTTTTCAGCACGACATTTGTCTGCAGGCACGCCGAGCATTTTAGCTCCGGCTTCTATTAATGCAATTCGACCCGCAGCGCCGGCTTGAGATAATGGCTTGAAGCTTTGAAATACAGACCACGAACCACCCGTTACCATAAAGCCCCATTTTTCATGGGTATCTACGTAGGTAATTGATACTTTATCCCAATCACATTCAAGCTCATCAGCCACAATGCGCGCAAGAGCAGTACCAATATGTTGACCCATTTCAGCTTTTGCAATACTTACTTCTACGGCGCCGTCGGTGCTCATAGTCCACCAAATAGTGGGTGAAAAAGCTTGTTGCGCAATTGATTCTTTTGCACTGAGCGAACCCGAAAATAACGCAGGGGCAAACGCCATGACTAAACCTGCGCTAGCAGTGCCAATCATAAACGAACGACGATTTAAATTAACGGTTTCGCTATTTTTTTGAAATAATTTTTTCATTATCGGCTCCAGTTAAGCGTCTTGTGCATTTGGATCAAATATATTTACTACACTTTGTGACTCATCTGCAGCGCGTTGAATAGCCGTTTTAATACGTTTATAAGCCATACAGCGGCAGTAGTTACCATTCATATGGCTTACTATTTCTTCATCTGAAGGACTTGGATTAGCTGCCAGCAAAGTAGCAGCTTGCATTATTTGCCCCGATTGACAGTAACCGCACTGTGGTACTTGCTCTTCAACCCATGCTTTTTGAAGTGGGTGTTCGTTATTAAGCCCTTCAATTGTGGTAATGTTTTTTCCTGCAATTGCGCCAATTGGTAAAACACATGAGCGAGTTGCTTGCCCATCTAAATGCACCGTACACGCACCACACATTGCAATACCGCAACCAAACTTCGTCCCTTTTAATCCAATTTCATCACGAATAACCCATAACAATGGTGTATCTTCACTTGCGTGTGATTCAACCACCTTGCCATTAATTGTAAACGTCACCATAGCTTGCCCCTTGATTAAGCTTTATAACCTGTGTTTAAATTATCCAATTTAAACACAGGTTATAACAGTTAAGATTGTTGTAACTACTAATCCATAACACATATAGTTACCGCATCAGCTACATTAACAGCTAAATACCATAACCACTGCACTAAAGCGTTAGCGCAGCTAAAACTTATTTTGCCCTACTAATACTTTTTCACTCATTTTTAGCTATAAAATTACTTAGCTGCTTTTGAGTATCTATGTCTAAACTCGCACTACGTAAACTAATTGTATTGACGACCTCACTGCTGGAGCGCAGTAATTGCTGTGCACCTCTATCTGAAGTTAAGCTTGCAAGCTGAGATAAATCAACCACTGGGAATATAGCGGGTACACCTAAACGCTCGCCATAGTTTGCGCACCAGCGCGATGGATTACGTGTAAAACCAGTAACTAGCTCACTTAAGTGCGCTACTTTTAGCTCAACCTGATCCGCGAGCATAAATAAAATCCCATCAAAGGACTTATTTTTAAACACAGTTTGAGAAGCTGTCGCGATTGAATGACCCAAACCTTGGCTCCATTGCTTGTTCTCAATCAGCTCTATGTTTTTATAACCTGCCAGTGCTTGCGCTACTTCTTTATGCCATGCCCCGGTAACTACATACACGGGCGTGTCATCAAGTGCATGCAGTGTATTTACAGCATGCTCAATCATTGTTTTGCCAAAGCCAATATCAGCTGTTAATTTACAGCCGTTAAAGCGAGATGATTGACCTGCGGCTAAAACAACTTTTGCAATTAGCACGGCTCTTGCCCCCAATGACTTAGTGATTGGGCATCTTTATCACACAGCACTGCATGTATTTCGCTGATCAGCGATAGTGCAATACTCTCTGGCGAGTCGCCGCCTAAATTTAAACCGACAGGCCCAAAAACAGGAGACTTAATTTGTGAAACACGCGTATTTGCGTGCTCTAAAACTTGTTCACGTCTGTGCTTAGGACCCAATAACCCTATGTATTTAAAAGGAACATCTTTAAATTGAGCCAACGTACTCGCGTCGAGCTCAACGCTGTGAGCCATTAAAATAGCAGCATCTACTTTATTAGTTATGCAATATTCTTTTAACTCACTCGGTGTGAAGCGCAAAATAGCATCAGCATTTTTAAAATATTGCCTTTTTGCATTGGCAGCACGTGTATCCCATACAGTTACACTCCAACCAAGTTGTTTGGCAAATGTATAAACCGGAACTGCATCTGCGCCACCACCCACTATTAATAAATGAGGCGGCGGATAAATAGAAGTTTGCAAGCACGTAGCGCCTTGTAATTCTACCAACTGCGCTTTGCGGTTCATTGATAAACCATGTAACTCATCATTTTGCGTAAATACACCACTGCCGGCTGGCAAAATGGGGCTTACTTGTTGAAGGTATCGCCCTGGTTTATTCTCATTAAGTGCTTTAGATACAAGCTCTAGCTGTAAATAGTCATTAGCTTTGTGAATGGGCTGCAGTAAAATGTGTACTATGCCCCCACAACCAATGCCAAGTTGAAATGTTAAATCGTCTTCATCGGTAGCATCATAACTAATGGTTTTACTGGTTAAAGTACTCATTACTTGTTTAGCGTGGCGCTGTATGTCAGCTTCTAAACAGCCTCCCGAAAGCATCCCCAAGCGCTCGCCTAGGCTCGAAATAAGCATCATAGCCCCTAGTTTTCTGTAGCTAGAGCCTTCAATTTTGTACAAAGTAGCTAAAACCCATTCTTGGTTGTCCCTATTGAGATACCAAGTGTTTAAGATACTTTTCAAATCTGTAACCATATATTGCCCTTTAAAAAGCATTTTTTGCGTTTAAAAACAAACCAGCCTAAACAGCTAATTTAAAACTTAATAATTCACGCACAATTTAGTTTTCTATTATATCGTTTAAGGTCTCAATTAACTCATCAAATTGATCATTAACGCTTTGGCGTTGTTTATCATTTAGAGTTAGGTTTAATTCGTAGAGTAAATTTATATATAAATTTAAGTTTGCTTCATTGCTTTTCAATAGTGCGTCGCTCATATAAAGTTCGCGCTCTTTAATAACCGTACTTAACTGATTTATAAATTCTTTTTTTGTAATTTCAGCATTTTTGAATACCTGTTTGGCTGCATTCAAACGGTTTTGCTTATACTCTAACCACAGCGCTCCTGAGTCTCTATGTTGCTCATTAGTTGATTTAATCAGCGCTTTTTGTTGTTTATTAAGCTTGCCTATCCACTGCTCGTAGTATTCAAATTGCTCTTCCAAACGCTCACTTTTTCGCTCAAGCGGGGTTTGTTCGTTAAACTCTTCGCGTTCGTCGTTAATTTTTATTTGGATATTGTTTAAAAGCTCACCTCTTTGCTCACTTGATAAGGTTGCCCCAAGTTCAGCTAAAGGCAGCTTTGCGTATCCAAGTAGGTTCTGCCAATGTTGTTTTGCAAGCACAACCTGTGTTTTTAATTGTTTAGCCTCCAATGTTTGGTTAAACAATACTTTTATATTTTGTATGTCTTGTCTGTAGGCGGGTAACTGGGTAGTTCGGTGCCAATTTTGTGTTGTTGTAATTATGTTTTTTAGCTGTGTATTTTGCTTTTTATTTAAATCAACATAATCGTCAACCCAAAACGATGAAAGCCAACTCAAATTATTGTAAGTAAAAGATGCCGAACAACTACATAAAAACAACATACTTACAGCAAGGCATATCTGTTTTAGTTTTTTTGCTTTGAAATTATTAAGCATAACCTTCTCTATTATTTAGATTGTGGCAAAGCTCAAAACTCATTTGATAATAATTATCATTTAAGTATTGACTTGCATTTAGATCTAACTGATAATCGTTCGCACAAACACAGTGTAACGACCTCAGTGCCTACGGAAGAATATTCAGCAAGGATGCTGACACATTAAAAGAAGATCGTGCCGCTTCGTGTTATTACTTACTCGACCCAAGTAATAACATCAAATATCACATTTACTTGCTACATTGCTCATATTAGTGACGGTTAATATGACTCAAAAAAGCCCTAACGGGCTTTTTTTATCTCTTTAAATTTTCTATAAAATCTGTATCTTACACTTCTTAAACTCGTTTACTTACCTTAAAAGCCCACCGCGCTATTATTTACATTTTATACGCACGATCTGATAAGGTATCGCCTTGCGTTTGCGCTAAAGCTGGCGTAAAACATAACAGTAGACATCCTTTTTTGCATCTATTTATAATAACCGATTTAGTCTCTACTTAAATGCATTGAGTATTAAACGTTTAAAATGCGCAAATAGTGCAAAAATTTAATAATTTAGCATTTAACTAAAGTCTGTTTACCTTTCGGGATTAAAACTTGTTCTATTTAGGCGCTATTTAATCGCGGCAAGATATACTGGCCCTAAAACCTATCGTAACTATTACTAATTGGAGACATTAATATGTCACAGTTTAATTTGAAAGCACTCGTTCTTGCTGGCGTTTTACTTGCCAGCCCTTTCGCTCATGCAACATTAGAAGATGGCATAAGAGCAGCTAACGAAGGTGAATTTGCAGTCGCCCTAAAAGAATTTCAATACCTTGCCGATAAAGGTTTTGCGCCAGGAATTTACGAACTAGCTAAATTATACGAAGGTGGATACGGTGTAACACGCGATTACCGCAAAGCTGCTGCGCTTTATCAACAAGGCGTTAAAAAGAACCATCCGGATTCAATGTTTGCGTTAGCTGTTTTATACGACGAAGGTAAAGGCGTAAAGCTTGATCACCAAATGGCTGTTACCTTATTTGAAAAAGCAGCCAATAAAAACCTGCCTGCGGCTCAGTTTAATTTAGGTGTAATGTATTCTAATGGCGTGGGCGTTACGCGAGATTATGAAGCGGCACGCAACTGGTACGAAAAAGCGGCTGCAAACAATTACTCTTTAGCACAATTCAATTTAGCCCTCATGTATTTTGAAGGGCTAGGTATGCCAAAAGATTTAGAAAAGTCATACATTTGGAATACTATCGCTGAGTACAACGGCAATATGCAAGCGAGTCATAGCCGCAAACTTGATGAGCGTAAAATGCTGCCTAAAGAAATTGAAGAAGCTAAAGAAAAAGCCGATGCCATTTATGCAAAAATACAAGTGGGTACTTATGCTGGCGAAGGTCGCTTATTTTAAAGTCTTATTTTAAAGTTTAAGAGTTTAAGACCTTAGTTTGAAACTAATCTAAAAAAGGCTGAATTACATAACGTAATTCAGCCTTTTTAATATCTTGATTTAGCAGATTCAAAATCTATTCAACTTTACAAAATCAACATACTCTTATTTTATGTAAAGCCACTTTAGTAGCTTAATAAGAAGTTTGCTTTGTTTTAGCAGCATAACAATACGAGGATTAAACGAGCCCGATACTAACGTGTTTTTAGCATGGCTAAACGTTAAAAACCCTTCTATGCCATGATAATGCCCCATTCCTGAATGCCCTACACCACCGAAAGGGGCATCGTCAGCAGTTACTTGCACTAACGTATCGTTTATCGCTACAGTGCCACTGATTGTTTGCTTCATAATATATTCTTGAGCGTGCTTATCTTGCCCTAAAATATAAAGCGCTAACGGGTGGTGATGGGCTTTAATATAGTCAATTGCGCTGTCGAGCTTGTCATAACTCATTATTGGTAGTATTGGGCCAAATAGCTCATCTTGCATAAGCTGCATTTCGTCAGTAACTTGAGTCACTAAGTGCAGCCCCATACGATGTTTTTGCTCATCTTGCTGGTTTTGCTCAAGTGGCTTAATAATGTTTGCGCCAAGCTCTTGGGCTTGCTCTAAGTAGGTTGCTAAACGTTTATAGTGTGCATCGCTAATAATAGAGGTTAAGTTTTTACCTTCAACACCGTCTTTAAAGTGCTTTTTATAAAGCTCGCATAATTGCTGAACCAACTGATGCTCAAGCTCTTTGGGTACAAATACGTAGTCGGGAGCAACGCATATTTGCCCTGCGTTGGCCATTTTTCCAAACAGTAAAGCTTGCGCCGCTTTTTTAATATCGGCATTTTGCGTAATAATAACTGGCGATTTACCACCGAGTTCAAGCGTTACTGGTGTTAAATTACGGCTCGCTGAAGCCATTACTAATTTACCAACGGCCGATGACCCCGTAAATAATAAATGAGCAAATGGTAGTGATGAAAACTGCGCGGCTACGTCGCTACCGCCTTGTATTATTTTGCAATGCGCTTGCATGTCGTCTTTAAATATTTTTTCGATAACGGCGTTTGTGTGAGGTGTAAACTCGCTTAATTTGAGCATAACTCTATTACCGGCAGCTATGGCGGTAAGCACAGGTACTAACGCTAACTGAATCGGGTAATTCCACGGTGCAATAATACCAACCACACCTTTAGGTTGGTAATTAACACTTACTTTTGAAGGCCACAAACTTAAACCTACAGAGCGATTACTTGGCTTTGCCCATTTTGGTAGCTTTTTGATAATGTGCGCGAGTGTTTGAACCGTAGGCAATATATCGCCAAGTAGAGTATCGAAAGCGGTTCTGTAACCAAAGTCTTTTGAAGCAGCATCCACTAGCTCTTGCTCAAGTTCAACAATACGTACACGGAGTTTTTTTAATAAAACGAGACGTTTATCAATTGGCAAGTAAGGTGTTTCGAGAAAGCTTTTTTGCAATTCATCAAATAGGGGAATTAAAGGCATTGCCTGTGATGTGTCGGTGCTCAAAATAGATTACTCAATTTTTAAAGTTACCGCAGACTATAACCTTGTTCTGTTTTTCGAGCAATAACACTAATTATCTAAAAAAGAGCTTCTTGAGCAATATAAATAAGTATAAAGAGTAGCTTTGTTTAAAACTGTAAATATAAACAAAGCTACTGGTTGGAACTAATTTAGTACAGCTTTAAAAGCCAAATACTTGCGCTGCAATCGTCATTGTTACCAGCGTAATTAATACAATAGCCACAATATTTAGCACAAAGCCGGCTCTTATCATGTCGCGCATTTGAATTTGCCCTGAGCCAAACACAATAGCGTTTGGTGGTGTTGCTACAGGCATCATAAATGCGCAACTACACGCAATAGCAGCAGGAATAACCCATACAAGGGGTGAACCTGTTATCGATTCAGCAACAGGACCTAATAACGGTAAGAAACCTGCAGCGGTTGCTGTATTGCTTGTAATTTCAGTTAAAAATGTAATTAAAGCAACCACAACAAGTACGCTCATAACAAGAGGAATCGCACTTGCGCCTTCAATCATGTGAGCAATAAACTCGGCAAGACCTGACGATTTAATTTGAGATGCAAGCGTAAGTCCGCCCCCAAACAATAGCAATACGCCCCAAGGCACTTGTGAGGCGTTTTGCCAATCAAGAATACGCTCATCACTGCCTTTATTAGCAGGCATTACAAACAGCAGTAATGCAGCAGCAATTGCAATTGTAGTATCTGAAATTTTAAGACCTGTTATATCACCCAATAAAGGTCTAAATATCCAGCAAAGTGCAGCAAGCACAAATACAAACAATACGCCTTTTTCTGCGCGTTGCATTATTCCAAGCTTTTTTAACTGTTCAGAAAATACCGCTTTGGTATCAATTTTTTGATCGTTTTTAACATTAGCATCTACTTTATACGCAAATTTGGTAAGCCAAACCCAACTAATAATAAGCATACTTAAAGACAGTGGTACGCCTACAATCATCCACTGAGCAAAGCCTATTTCAATTTGGTAACTGTCAGATAGGTATGCAGCCATTAATGCATTAGGCGGTGTACCAATTAAAGTAGCAATACCACCAATGCTTGCACCATAAGCAATTGATAGTAGCAATGCTTTGCCAAACCCTTCATTACTTGGGTCTGATTGCTTAACCAAATTGGTAATTGAAAGTGCAATAGGCAACATCATTACGGCTGTCGCAGTATTAGACATCCACATAGATAAAAATGCAGTAACAAGCATCATAGCTAAAATTTGTAAACTTGGTTTTTTACCCGCATATAACATGGTGCTTAATGCAATACGTTTATGTAAACCCCAACGCTCCATAGCAATTGAGATTAAAAATCCGCCTAAAAATAAAAAGATTAACGGGTGTGCATATGGCGCAGCCACACTTTTTATTGCTGCTATGTCAGCCAGTGGTGATATTACCAGTGGTAGCAATGCAGTTGCCGGAATTGGTACAACTTCACTTACCCACCACGATGCCATCCAAAACGCTAAACCTGCGGTTTTAAATGCCGCAACCGACATTCCTGTTGGCGGATCAAGTAAACATGTTAATAGCATTACTAAAGGGCCCAGTACTAAAAAAAGCCATTGAAAATGTCTGTTCTTATCTGGTTCTTGCGTCAATATATTATCTGTCATGGCTAGCCTCTAAAACTTGTATTTAAGACCAAGCGCAACACTGCTGTCGTCTTGTTCTTCTAAATTAAGATCGGTATATAAAAGATAAGCTGTAGTTTGCTTATCAAATACATAATCAAGGCCTGTGCTCCATTGCGTTGCCTCAGATGCTTGACGAAGAGTTGAGTCATCTTTACCAAATTGAATTTTTGGCACCCACTTATCAAGTGTATAACTGGCACTTAATACGTAACCATTGCCCGACTTTGTGCCATCTACTGATTCTGAATGTTGGTATAACGCACCAAGTTGTAATTGTTCGAACTTATAAACAACAACAAGGCGGCTTGCTTTTACATTGTTAAGTGAATCTACATGACTGAACGACACATAATATGAAGTACTTTTTAAATTACGGTCGCCATAAATAAGCGTAGCAGCAAAGCCTGCTTTATCGTCTTTATTGTCATCTTTTGGCGCATAAGTAAATGAAAACTGCGTATTATGCCAATAGTTTGAGGTGTAAGTTATTGTGTCACCGAGGCGGTCTTGACCTGCAATAACCTGTGCCATATCGGCTTGAGTTTCGTTAAAGTTATCGAGTTTACCTTCAGAGTATTTAAAGCGAGTGTCGTTACGACCTACAACAACTTCACCAAAAGCACCTTTTAAACCTAAGTAAGTATTACGTGCAGTAAAAGGCTCTTGCGTATCATCTTCTTCAAAACCTTTAACTTGTACCTCATATTTAAAAACAGCACTTAAATATTCGTTAAGTTTATGATCGCCCTTAATACCAATACGCGAGTATGGCGCTTCAATTTGAGTACCCTCTTCGGCATAACGCATTATGCCCGTATCAGTACTGGCAATTTGTACTTCGGCTTTACCGTATACAGCGTACTCTGCAGCAAAAGATGTGTGTGAAAATGTAGCTAAGCAACCATAGGATAGAAATAAAATACAGGTGTGTGTAGTTTTTGTCATCGTGTGCCCTAATTATTAGAATCTACTTGTTGTAGCGCTAATAAGGCAACTTTACTGCCAAGTGTATAAAAGCAATCTATTTCAATAGCTTACTAAAATAAGTCGTTTAATTTAAATAAAAGCGTGTGAATTACCACACATAAGAAAGTGGGTCTTGTCACCAAACCCACACATTTAGTCAGTAAACATATCTCTATTAAGATTGTATTTACTCATTTTATCGTAAAGTGTTTTACGAGCAATTTGCAGTGTTTCCATGGTGTTTTTAATACTGCCGTGGTTTTGCTCAAGCGCGTACTCAATAAGTGACTGCTCATAAAAAGAGACTTTTTCAGATAAGCTTAAATCGGGAGATAAGCCACCTAATTGTTGTGTTTTAACTTCAGCAAAGGCAAGTTCGGCACCAAGTAATACAGCTCGCTCTGCTTGATTTCTTAGCTCTCTCACATTGCCCGGCCAGTCATAGGCAACTAACCGCTGTTGTATTTCGTAATTTACTGCCGCCGGCGGCTTATGATAGCGAGTTGCAGCAATAGAGCTAAAGTGTTTAAACAAAAGTAATATGTCAGCTTTTCGCTCTCGTAATGGCGGAATATTAACGTTAACCAAACTAAGTCTGTAATATAAATCAGCTCTAAAATCACCCTTTTCAACTAACGCAAGTAAGTCTACTTTTGTAGCTGCAACAATTCTGATGTTTAAATCAATTGCTTTGTTATCGCCTACAGGTGTTACTTTTCGCTCTTCTAATACGCGTAATAACTTAACTTGCAGTGCCATTGGAGTGCTTTCTATTTCATCTAAAAAGACCGTACCACCTTGTGCATATTCAAACTTACCTTTTCGACTTTGAGTAGCCCCTGTATATGCACCACTTGCTGCACCAAACAATTCGCTTTCTATTAACTGCTCTGGTACTGCGCCACAATTAATAGCAACAAAATTACAGCTAGAGCGATTACTCTGATCATGTAGATACCGCGCTACAAGTTCTTTACCTGTGCCAGTTTCACCTTCAATCATTACATCGGTTGGGGTATCTATAATTGTGTTTAATAAGTGCATCATGTGTTGCATTTTAGGTGTGTCACCTAGTATGCGTACACCTGGGGCTGAGGTTTTCTGTACAGCCACTTTTAATGCGCGGTTCTCCATAACAAGGCTTCGTTTGTCGCACGCTCGTGCTATGCAATCAAGAAGATGTTCGTTAACTGGTTTTTCAAATAAATCATACGCACCTAATTGCATCGCTTTAACTGCTATCGATACATCAGCGTAACCAGTTAAAAATATTACAGGGAGCTCACTATCAAAAGCCGTTATTTGCTCTAAAAGCGTTAAGCCATCCATGTTCGGCATATTTATATCGCTCAGCACAACTCCAGCAAAGCGCCTATTGAGTTTGCTAAGAGCGGTACTTGCGTCATTAAAGCAATCAACGGTGTATCCTTCGAGAGTGAGCAATTGCTTTAAAGAGTCTCTGATCATTGCTTCATCATCAATGACTATTATGTGATTACATGGAGAGCTGTCAATCATCTTTATTTTCCTGCCTGTTAGAGAGGCTAATTATAAATTCAGCCCCGCCTTCAACTCGATTGTGCGCGCTCAAACAACCATTAAACGAATCTATTATTTGTTTTGATATAGATAAACCAAGGCCTAAACCTTTACTTGATTTAGTACTATAAAAAGGTTCAAATAAATTACCAAATGCATGTTGCTCAATACCAGAGCCAGTATCTAAAATCGACAGTTTTACGCGCTCTTCAAAACACTCCAGCTGAAAACTTAAGTTACGAATAATTGCGCCATTCATAGCTTGGCTAGCATTAGTAATTAAATTAACGAGTACTTGTTCAAATTTAAGCGAATCGACCCACACAACGACTGTTTCATCAAATTGAGGTGGCTCTACTTGTACGTTATCTTGCTTTAACTGCGCGCTAGAAATCATTAATGCGTTATTAACAAGCCCTGCAAGAGGGTAAGGTCTGAGCTGCATTTTGGAAGGTTTACTAAAATGCTTTAACTGACCTACAATTTGGTGCACTCGATTAACTAATCCCTCAATCACTACTAAGCTTTCACCAAGTGCTGAAGTATTTCCTTTAGCTAATAAACGCTTTGCCGAAGCTAAATAAGTATTAATAGCACTGAGCGGCTGGTTTATTTCGTGGTTAATTCCTGCACTTAGCTGTCCTATTGTCGCAAGCTTTGCAGACTGCACTAAAGCCGTTTGTACTTTTTCCAAAGCCTGAGTGCGCTCAAGGACTTCAAGTTCAAGGCTATGTCTGGAGTACACCAGCTTTTTATAACCCGCAAACCGAGTTAATAAAATATAACTAATAATAATAACTAAGCTACAGATAATAAATACCCAAAATAAGCGAGGCAGTTGAGCTGAATTAACTTTTGTTATATCAACGAGTACGTTCATTGTGGCATTAAAATATCGTAAAGGTCTTTGCGACATTACGTAAAGTTTTTTATCTATTTTTAAATGTTTAATACCTTCATTAGAAAATTGAAACTGCTTTATATACAAAGGCTGATGATCTAAATAAGCCCGACGAGATTTAATATCTCTGCGCATCGTTATATCAAGCTCAGTGAAGCTGTTTAATCGCCACATTTGCATATCTGACATTGCAATTACCTCATCTGCAAGCTGCAAAAAAAAGTGACTACCCTTTGAAGTATTTAGAAGCTCTCTGTCATCCTCAAATTTACTTACATTCACTTTTAACACAACAACACCAATGGCTTTATTGTCGCGATATACTGCTTGTGAAAAGTAAATACCACGCTCTTTAGAGCGCATGCCTAATGCAAAGTACGCTACTTTTTCGCCTGCAAATGCACGTTTGAAATAAGGTCTAAACGCAAAGTTGCTACCTAAAAAAGTATAATCTGCTTGCCAATTACTACTGGCAATAACTTCGCCTTGAGTATTTAGAACAAAAATATCTGAGGCACCACTGGCTTGTTGAATATCAGCAAGGTAGTTATTAATAGCGTTATAGTGCTGTGGCTGCGCATCTACAAAGTCTATCATTAACGAGTTATAGGTAAGTAACTGGGGAATAGCAGAAAAACGAGCAAGCTCAGTATCAATATAGTTATTTAATTGCGTAACTTGGCGCTCAGCCTGGTAGGTTGCTTGCTCAACATCATGAGAACGACCAAGCCAAAACGTAACAACTAATATAAGTACGAGTAACACACAAACAGTAATGATTTTTTTAGAAAAAGAAAACATGAAGAACTCGCAAAAAATAGCCAAGAAAATTTTAGGGCGCTAGTGTAACGGCTAATCTCTAGCAGAGATATAAACTTTTTGTTAACAACAGTTTTAAAGTGTTTAAAAACAAAAATCGCCGTAAACAACTATGTTTACAGCGATCTGTTTAGCATTAAATTAAAAAACAATTAATTTGTAGCTAATGTTGATCTATTTTTAACATATTTATATAAGCCAATTAACGACGCTGCAATCCAAAATATCTCGATTACAAAGCTCGCTAAATTAAAGTTATAACAAAGGCTAATTAACAGTAAAATTGCCCCTGTTAAATTCATCATATTATACGTTAAGCTAGCTGGAGATGTTTTACCTAGCTGCAGTAAAAAAAATGAACCAACTACTAAAAAAGTACCTGTCATGCCTATGATGTCAAATAAGAGTGCTATCACGAAACTATCCTTTATCCATTTTTAAATAACCCAATAAACTGGCCCGATCCATGGGGAGGGTATTTTTTCATTCATTGAAACAGCAAACCGGGCGATTCTATCAATATGGTAAATTCTAACAAGGCCATATGTCCGCATGCACAAGGCTTTATACTTATTCGCTTAATTAAGTATTATTGCGGTTTAGTATTACTTCATATACCTTATTTAAAGGTTACTTTGCCGCCAATTATTTTATAGGCAGGCGCACCGCGAATAATCGCTTCTCGGGCAAATGGCCGGCTACAGTTAGGGCAAATACAAGCCTCTGTTGTAAAGTCTTGGCTAATACGCTCTTTAAAGCACTTAACTAATGCTCCTTTCCCCCCTTTTCGATATTTAAATAAAGAGGCTTTACAAGCAGAGCAAAAAATATCAACCGTTTTAGTAGGGCCTTTTTTGTTGGGTTTTGCCATTACGTCCTGCGGTATTATATAAAGAGTAATTAGCAATTATATCAGTTTAGATGGGTAAAGGTTACCACCTCTGACTTAGAATTTAGATACGGCAGACTTAATCTATAAAGGCCCATTAAAATATAGCCCTTATAAAATAAACACATTCTAATCTTTAAAAAAGAAGCGGTTTAACTGAGATGACAATACATTCATATTAAAAGGTTTGACTATAAACCCTGATACCTTAGCTGCAATAACTTGCTTAACTTTATCTGTACTGTCTTCACAAGTAACCATTAAAACGGGAATATCAGCGAGTTCTTTATCTTTTCGAATGTTAGTAAGTAAACTAACGCCATCCATTTTTGGCATATGAAGGTCAGTAATAACCAAATCGAAATGCTGGTTGCGCAGAAATACCAAAGCTTGCAATCCATCAGTTGCTTCAACGATATTGCTATACTCTAGTTTTCTAAGCATATTAATTAATACGTGTCGCATGAGTGGCATATCATCAACAACTAATATTTTCATTAGTTTCTTTACCAAATTGTATAAATGGGATTATATAAAACTACTCTACTCGTAGATAAGGATCAAATTTGGATTTGCTGATTATTTAAATCTTACGGCCATATTCCTAAAATGAGCCCCATTAACGAAAACTGTAAAATATGGTACCCCCCGTTAATTAAAAAAAGCTTTAGAGGGCGTTGCTCAAATATATAACTCAATCCAAATGAACTACTGATCCAAAAAAAGCCGATCACAAAGCCGGTTCCTATACTTTCACCTACGCTTGCATCCTTACCTAAAAAAAGAGATAGCATTAAAGCCGCTATAAAAACTAAAAAAAAACTGCCACCAAATATCAACTTAGGGTTAGCCGATTGTAAATCCAGATCAGTTAAGCCAATACTTTCTAGCCATGCATTTTTAAAGAGAGCTTTTGAATACCATATACCACCAAGCATAAAAGAAGACAGTGCAGCCACTAGTATCGCAAAATAATCAACATCTAAAAGGTTCATACAAACAGCCATATACAAAAAGTGTAATACCGTTTGGTATTAAATATTAACGGTATAAAGATACTCCCAATGTAGTTATAAATAGGGGATTGAGCAAATGGCCTAACTTAAATTAATTTTTGGTATAGAAGGTAATTATAAAAATAAAATTTATAAATCGCCAAATTTTGCATTGGTCAATAAGGCTAAATCAGTTGGCGAGAGTGCTATTTCTAAGCCTCTTTTTCCGGCGCTCACATAAATAGTGTCAAAGAGAGAAGCACTGCTATGAATAAACGTAGCTAGACGTTTTTTTTGTCCAAGCGGACTCACCCCTCCTAAAATATAACCGGTACTAACTTGTACTTTTTGTGGGGCAGCCATAATTACTTTTTTAGCACCACATAGTTTAGCTAACTGTTTTAAATTAACTTGTTGAGATACAGGCGTTACAGCAACAATCAGATGCCCTTCATGTGTTTCAAGTACTAAGGTTTTAAATACTTGTGCACTGTCTAAATTTAACTTTTCAACGGCTTCAAGCCCGTAATGACTATTATTCTTATCGTGCTCATAACTGAGTACTTCAAAGGTTTTTTTTTGCTTTTTAAGCAGATCTATTGCTGGTGTCATGCTGTTTCATCTTTTTTATTCACAGTAACAAAAATTAAGTTTAAAGCAAAAAAAACGACGCTAAAAGCGTCGTTTTTTTGTTCATAATAATTTAAATTTATTTAGTTAAATCATCAAAAAACTTTTTAACACCGTCAAAAAAGCCTTGCTCTTTAGGACGGTTTTTAGAGCTATCTGTGCCCATGCTTTCATCTAACTCTTGAAGTAGTTCACGTTGACGCTCGTTAAGATTAACTGGCGTTTCGATTACCACTTTACAAATTAGATCGCCTTGGGCACCACTGCGTACAGACTTAACACCTTTGCCACGCATACGGAACATTTTGCCCGTTTGAGTTTCAGACGGTATTTTAAGTTTTGCACGACCATCAAGTGTTGGCACCTGAATTTCGCCACCAAGGCCTGCTGTAGTAAAGCTAATTGGCACTTCACAATATAAATTATTCGCTTCACGTACAAATATTTCATGTTCACGAACCGACACTTGCACATACAAATCGCCCGATGGCGCGCCATGCATTCCGGCTTCGCCTTCACCCGTTAAGCGGATACGGTCACCTGTATCAACGCCAGCTGGAATTTTAACTGAAAGCGTTTTAGTTTTTTCTACGCGGCCTTGTCCATGACAGCTGTTACAAGGATCTGAAATAATTTGACCTTGTCCCTGACACGTTGGACACGTTTGCTGAACAGCAAAGAAACCTTGGCGCATTTGCACTTGGCCAGCACCATGACATGTAGTACATGTTTTAGGTTTAGAACCCGCTTTAGCACCACTGCCATCACATGGCTCACAACCAACCCATGTAGGTACTTTAATTTCAACTTCTTTACCACGAACAGCTTCTTCTAAGCTTAAGTCCATGTTATAACGTAAATCAGATCCACGTTGTTGACGAGATTGACGTCGACCACCGCCGCCACCAAAAATATCACCAAATACGTCGCCAAATACATCACCAAAGTCGCCATGTCCGCCACCAAAACCACCGTGACCACCGCCACCACCTTGTTCAAAGGCTGCGTGACCATGTTGGTCATACATTTGACGTTTTTGATCGTCGGTTAGTATTTCGTACGCTTCTTTAACTTCTTTAAATTTTATTTCGAGATCTTTATCGCCTGCGGTACGATCTGGATGATATTTCATCGCTAAGCGTTTATACGCTTTTTTTATGTCTCGCTCACTCGCATCTTTGCTTACGCCGAGGACTTCGTAATAATCGCGTTTTGACATATCTATCACACTACTCTTTTCTGTTTACAGCGTAAGCTGCAGGATAAATCGATAAATCGCATCGATTTATCATTGAATTTTTAAACCTTGAATACATGCAAAAGGCGCGACAAGCTATTGCTCGCGCGCCTCAATTGTTCATCCTAACCTAAACACCTAACTGAGTTAAGTGTTTTTGGCTAGCGAGAAGCGGTAGCAACAATTACTTGTCGTCTTTCACTTCTTCGAACTCTGCATCAACAACGTCGTCGTCTTGCTTAGTTGACTGTTGTTCGCCAGCGTCTGCTGAACCTTGCTGTGCTTTCGCTTGAGCAATTTCCATTAGTTTTTGAGACTTTTCAGCAAGAGCTTGAGTTTTAGCTTCAATCTCTTCTTTATTGTCGCTCTTAATTGCAGCTTCTAAATCTACAACAGCAGCTTCAATTGCTTCTTTGTCTTCGTTTGGTAATGCATCGCCAGCTTCTTCAACTTGCTTACGTGTACCGTGAACTAAAGCGTCAGCTTGGTTACGAGCAGCTACAAGCTCTTCAAACTTTTTATCGTCTTCAGCATGTGCTTCTGCATCACGAACCATCGCTTCAATTTCGTCATCGCTTAAGCCTGAAGATGCTTGAATCGTAATTTTTTGCTCTTTACCTGTATCTTTATCTTTAGCAGATACATGTAAGATACCATCGGCATCAACATCAAATGTTACTTCGATTTGCGGTGTACCACGTTGTGCTGGACGAATACCTTCTAGGTTAAATTGACCTAGAGATTTATTGTCGCTTGAACGTTTACGCTCACCTTGAAGTACATGGATTGTTACAGCAGATTGATTATCTTCAGCTGTTGAGAACGTTTGCGATTTCTTAGTAGGAATCGTTGTGTTTTTCTCAATCAGTGCAGTCATTACTGAACCCATTGTCTCAATACCTAGAGATAATGGAGAAACGTCTAGTAATAGTACATCTTTAACGTCACCAGCAAGTACACCACCTTGAATCGCTGCGCCTACGGCTACTGCTTCATCAGGGTTAACATCTTTACGAGGTTCTTTACCGAAGAACTCTGCAACGATTTTTTGTACTAAAGGCATACGTGTTTGACCACCAACAAGAATAATGTCGTTGATGTCGCTTACTGATAAATCAGCATCAGCAAGTGCACGTTTAAGTGGCTCAATTGTTTTAGTTACTAAATCTTCAACTAGTGACTCAAGCTTAGCACGTGTTAGTTTCACGTTCATGTGCTTAGGACCAGATGCATCAGCAGTTACATACGGAAGGTTTACTTCTGTAGACTGTGCAGATGAAAGTTCAATTTTTGCTTTTTCAGCAGCTTCTTTAACACGTTGCATTGCAAGCGGATCATTTTTAAGGTCTAAGCCTTGATCTTTCTTGAATTCAGCTACTAAGTAGTTGATTACGCGGTTATCGAAATCTTCACCACCTAAGTGAGTGTCGCCGTTTGTAGCAAGTACTTCAAAAGTGTGCTCGCCTTCAACTTCATCAATTTCAATGATTGATAAATCGAAAGTACCGCCACCTAAGTCATATACTGCAACTACGTTTTCGCCACGGTTTTTATCCATACCGTAAGCAAGTGCCGCAGCCGTTGGCTCATTGATAATACGTTTAACTTCAAGACCCGCAATACGACCAGCATCTTTCGTAGCTTGACGTTGTGAATCATTAAAGTATGCAGGTACTGTGATTACGGCTTCAGTTACTTCTTCACCTAAGAAGTCTTCAGCTGTTTTCTTCATTTTTTTCAGTACTTCAGCAGAAATTTGTGGTGCAGCGCGTTTTTCGCCGCCCGCTTCTACCCATGCATCGCCGTTATCAGCTTTAACAATTTTAAACGGCATGATGCCGATATCGCGTTGTACTTCTTCGTCTTCAAAACGACGACCAATTAAACGCTTAATTGCAAATAATGTGTTTGTCGGGTTAGTAACCGCTTGACGCTTAGCAGATTGACCTACTAATGTTTCGCCGTCTTGCGTGTAAGCAATAATAGACGGGGTTGTGCGATCGCCTTCCGCGTTTTCAATAACACGTGCTTTGCCACCATCAAGTACTGCAACACAAGAGTTTGTAGTACCTAAATCGATTCCAATAATTTTACCCATGAAACTTCTCCAACTTCAATATTCGTTAATACGTTCGATGACATAGTAAATAGGGATGCGCCAAACTTATTTCAACTGTAAAAATGAAAAAAAATTCATTTTTTGTGATTTATTTACAAAATAACCCTAATAATTGTAAGGAATGATGATTTTTACACCGCTGGAGTCGCTTTTAATTACTGGTCTGACTAGTTTGATTGTGTTATAAATTTATTAAATCGCACTATAAAAGGATATCTTCATATGCATTTTGAACAATTACTTCAGCAAGCTTCAAAAATTGGAAATTCAGACAATACCGAACAATCAACAAGCACAATGCAATTCCCAGAAAACTGGTGTCAGGGCAGAACTGCTTTTGGTGGGCTTTCGGCTGCGCTGTTATATCAAGCAATCAGAGGCAAGGTAACGGATGATCGTCGCTTACTTTCACTCAGTACTAATTTTGTAGGGCCATTACTTGCCGATACCTCTTTTTCATTGTCTGTTGAAATACTGCGCCAAGGTAAAAGCAGTACACAGGTACTCGCCAAAGCGATTCAAAATGAACAAGTGTGCGTAATTGTACAAGCGTGTTTTGCTAAAAGTAGAGAGTCGGGTATTAATGTGCCTGTTTCGAAGTCTTTGGGTTTAAAGCCAGTAGATGAGCGCCACACATTACCTTTTATAAAAGGTCAGATGCCTGAATTTTTCCAACATGTTGATTTGTGCCCACAGCAAGGTGCTATGCCATTTAGTAGTGCAGAAACCTCTCATTTAGGTGGCTGGATGCGCTTTAAACATACGCCCGAACAAATAACTGAAGCCCATGTGATTGCATTGACCGATGCATGGCCGCCAACACTTTTACAAATGTTTAAACAACCCGCTCCTGCAAGTAGCATGTCGTGGTATTTAGAATTTGTGCAAGAGCCAAACTTAACACCTGGAGAATGGCTTGGCTTTGAAGCAATTACTCATCATTCAAAAGATGGTTACGGTTTAGAGGATGGCTGTATATGGTCGCAGTCGGGTGAGCTAATAGCGCTTACACGTCAAACAGTGGCTTTATTTGATTGATGAATGGGTTTGGCCTTCATCAACAATCCTTTTATAAGTACCATTTTGCTTGATGAGCGCCAAACCAATATCAAACTCAGTAGCTAAAGAGAAGTTGTTAAAATAAGCAGGTCGATCTGCTTTTGGAAATAAAGTGTAAATTTGCACAGCTTCGGGGGATTTATGCCGATTGTAGTAATGGTAAAAAATACGCTTATCTAACACAATTACATCAACCCAACCTTTTAACAGCTTATCTACCTGCGCTTTTTGATTAATAACCTCTTGATATGAGCTAAAGTGTTTAACATTCCTTTTAAATATAGGAGGCAGATATGCCGTTGCATTTTGAAAAGCAAGAACGTTTTTATTAAACATGCCTTCTATTTTATCAATGTTATATTTATTTCGCTTGAGTGTAATGGCCACATTTTCATAACTAAGTACCGTTTTACTTGGATAAATACCCGCACTAATTCCTCCAGCATAATTTAAAAGTATATCTACTCCTTTATTATGTAATTGATGCTCAGCGCGTTTGTTCGACATATATTGCACATTAATATTAGCAAATCCATTGGCCTTTAACGCGGCTTTTATTAAATTTAGGTGTATACCCGAGTCCGTTTTTACAAAAACATAGGGGGGAATTGATGCGCTCGCAGCGATCATTACCTCTCGCTCTTTATTAATAGCCACAGCATTTTGCGAGCAAATAAAAAGCCACATTAATATGTAGTAAAAATAATATTTCACACGCTTCCTTTATATAACGAACAGCTTGATAGCAGAACGCGTTGTATTAATGTATTAAATATAGCAAAATTGAAGAAATATTCTTCTTGCTTGGTATTAAATTGCAAACTGTATGCCCCTGCTGCGATCTGATCATAGATATACCTCGCATAATCGCAAAACAAATGGCGATATGCCCGCATTGCCACCATAAACTTTGCGAAGCCGATGTTAATCACGATAGTCGTATAGTTGCACTAAGCTTTAGCGCACTATTAATGTTGCTGAGCAGTATGTTTTACCCTTTTATTTCTTTTAGCAGTAGTGGTATTACTCAAACTATTACACTGCCCGACGCGGCTCGAATTTTATTTAATTACGATAGTGAACTGCTTGGCTTATTTATTGATTTGAGCATTATTGCTCTGCCTATGGGTTTGCTTCTTATTTTAATTCCTTTGCATCTTGGGCTTTTAAAAACATTACCAGAGGGCATAGCAAGGCGACTACTAAAGTTCACCCTTGCGTTAGAGCCCTGGATTATGTCGGAAATATTTTTAATTGGCGTACTTGTTAGTATGGTTAAAATCATGTCGCTGGCTGATATTAGCTTTGGCACGAGTTTTTGGGCTTATGTGGGGTTTGTTATTTTATATATAGCCGCGCTTGTTCACTTAAATCGCCCACGCTTATGGGCTCAAATAAAGCCTGTAAAAGTACTCGAAGGCGCAGAGCATGCTAAACGTGCAATAGATGAAAATATTAAAGCCTGCCATGTGTGCCATCAACTATGTACCGGTAATATTTGTCAGCGCTGCCATACAAAAACGCACGTTAGAAATCCTTACAGCGTACAAAAAGCAGCCGCTTGGCTAATTACCTCTGTTGTTTGTTATATTCCAGCTAATGTGTTGCCTATTATGCATACCACTAGTCTTGGGGATGAATCCCCTTCGACTTTAATTGGTGGTGTTATTACTCTTTGGAAAAGTGGCTCCTACCCTATTGCCGCTATTATATTTTTAGCCAGCGTTGTGGTGCCACTTGCTAAAGCTTTTGTGTTGAGCTTTTTATGCTTTATGGTAACGAGGCCTGCCAATAGACATACAAAAAGTTATACCCGAATTTATCAACTGACTGAGTTTATTGGAAAATGGTCGATGATAGATGTATTCGTGGTTGCTATTTTAGTTGCCTTAGTTCAACTGGGTAATTTAATGTCAGTAACACCAGGATTAGGCATTGTATTTTTTACAGTTATGGTAATATGCCAAATGATGGCTGCCCATGCCTTTGACCCACGCTTGTTGTGGGATTCCCCTAAAAACAAAAAATCAGAGAACAAAGCATGACCGAAACTGCCGAAATAACAAAAGAACCGAAAATTTCCGCTATCTGGATCATTCCGGCAATTGCGCTGTTAGTGGGCATGTGGATGTTATACCAATACCAAGCTAATAAAGGCCCTACAATTTTTATCGAGATGCCACAAGCTGAGGGCATTATTGCAGGTAAGACTGAAATAAAAGTGCGCAGTGTAAAAATAGGTCAAATTGATCATGTTCGACTATCAGACACCCAAGACAGCGTTATTGCCCGTGCGCAAATAGACAAAAACTACAATAACTTATTAACTGATGATGCCAAAATTTGGGTCGTAAAACCACGCATTGATGAAACGGGTATTAGCGGAATGAGCACGCTATTATCTGGTGTATATTTAGAGTTTTCACCCGGTGAAAGTAAAGAGCTAAAAGAGCGTTTTAAATTACAAGACGAACCCGCCCTCATTGGTAAAGATGTGAAAGGTGGCCGTTTCAAATTAATGAGTTACAACGCTGAAGTGCTTGATGTGAGTACTGGTATATTTTTCAAAAATTACAAAATAGGTCAAATAGAAACCGCCACTTTTGATTGGGAAAACCAAGCAATGAAGTACGGCGTATTTATTAAAGAACCTTATCAAAATCTCATCACCATGAACTCTATTTTTTGGGTGAACGCAGGGATTGAAATTGACCTATCTGCCGATGGCATCAATATTAATACGGGCTCTTTAAGTAAACTTTTAAAAGGCGGCATTTCGGTTGGCTTACCTGAGCAACAGGCCCCGGGTGAAATAGCACAAGATGGGCATAGCTTTTCATTAAGCCAAAGCTATAAAGAAGCGCTAGAAGAGCGCTTTTACGATTTTGATTACTACCTCATTGAATTTGAACAATCAGTTCGAGGACTACGCACAGGTGCTCCTGTCGAATATAGAGGTATGCGTGTAGGTACTGTTGTTGAAACCCCTGCCAATGTAATTATTGACGGTAAACCTGCCCACTTTAGAAACCATAATACGGCGGTTCCAGTACTTATAAAAGTAGAATACGGACGCTTGTATCACGACAGTGCCTCAGCTAAAGAGTATTGGCAAGGTAGTTTAAAAGGCTGGATTGAAAGTGGTATGCGCGCCTCGTTAAAGCCTGGTAATTTATTAACGGGTGCAGTGTACGTTGATTTTGATATATACCCAGATGCACCGCAAGCGCACCTAGGTAAACTTGTGCAGTATGATGTTTTTCCGAGTATTTCTAGCGGCATAACCGTATTAGCAGACCAAGTCTCTGACGTACTTAATAAAGTAAATAACTTAAAAGTTGAAGATAGCTTAGAACAAATGCAAGCCACATTTACCGATTACCGAGCGCTTGCTAATGAAATGCGAGAGCTACTAAGCCAAAAAGATACACAAAACTTACCAGGCGACTTTAATCGTAATTTCGAAAAGATGACAAAAAGTATGGAGCAGTTTGAAGTAACTATGCGCCAATTTGATAAAACCATGGCCAGTTACCAAGCAGGTTCTGAACTTCATCATCAAATACAGCAAACATTAAAAGAGTTTAAACGTTTAAGCGAGGGCCTACAGCCTCTAACTCGCGGATTAAACGAGCAACCTAATATGCTAATTTTTGATAAATCATTACCAGCAGATCCAAAACCAAGGAAGCAATAATGAAATCGTTATTTTTAACTGCAAGTTTATTATTACTATTGGCAGGTTGTAGTTCATCAATACAAACTGCGACACAGTATTACCAGTTTGAGCAGCCTATTGGTGCCTCTTCTCGAAATGTGACAGACACAGACGCACAATTAAGAATACAAACAGTTGTACTTAGAGGTGCTTTAAATAATTTAGGTATTGCTATGAAAATAGATAGCAACCAAATTCATGCCGCAAATTACAACCTGTGGGGCGAATCGCCGGATGTAATGCTCACTGCAACAGCCCAGCAAACTCTTTTTAATGCTATGCCAAATTGGATGGTAATAAAGGGCTTACCGGTCATTACCGAACTCGATCAGCAAACGTTTTATGAGCTTGAATACGAAATTCACCACTTTAATGGCGATATGGAAGGTAACGCTGATATTTCAGGGCTTTGGCGTTTATATTACACACACCCAGAAACAGGCCGACGTCTTATAAGTATTCATAATTTTTCAAACCTAGTACCTATAGATGATGATGGATACGACGGTTTAGTTTCAACGCTTGAAGCAACATGGCTAAATATAAACCTAAATGTTGCAAAACAAATAGAACAAGCAAGACTTTAATCATTAAGTGAAAATATAATTACGGCGGTTTTATCATCATTGATAACCGCCTTGCCCTTTATTTTAAAGCCCAATTTTAACAACACATTCTGCGATGCCCTATTATCTGGTGATGTTATTGCACACAGTTTTGTAATTCCAAATTCATGCTTATGTTGCAAAAGTGCGCTGGCCGCTTCAAAAACATAACCCTTTTTTTCAAAACCGCTTACAAGTGCAAAACCTAAATCAGGTTGCAGTAACGCGGCGCGTTTATAAAACCCAACAACGCCAACCACTACAGCATTATGCAAAGTAATAATGTAAGGCCCAAAGCCTTGGTATTTATGAGAAGCAATAAATGACTAGGGCCTGTTGACCTTTCAGGATTAAAATTTGTTCAATCTAGGGGCGATTTAATCGCGGCGTGAGGTTTGTAACCTAGTGGGCTAAGTAAAAACCGAGCAACAAAGAGTTAATTGCCCCTAGGTAGAACCCTTCGGGCAGCGCATGTTTGGCATTTATGCTGTGTTATCGCCTATTTATGGGGAATAACCACACTACATAGGCTCTGCCTTGCCTAAATACCAAACATACTGCTGCAAATTTAACCTCGAAAGATAAACAGGCCCTATAATATACGACTGGCATCATCAAGGGTATAAATTGCTTTATCACCAATATGCTCTATGAAACTCGCCTGATTAACTAGCTTAAGTAAAATAGCTGCATCAAGCTCATTTGCATGGCGCAACAACAGTCGATTTGTTTTAAATACAGCGTTCAATGTAAGCTCCTCTAAAAAACTTTGTTTTGCATGTAACTTTTTGTTGACTGAAATTAAAAAGCGGATTATTTTTGCGCCGATGTTTTTACAGGCACAACAATAGCGGTTTGCACTCCTTGCACCGTCTGGCGCCAAAGCCAACGCGTTTCACTTAAGCCGCTATTTAACATAACTGTTTATGTGTCCCTCCCTCGCGTACAAAAGCAGTGACTTGGAAGGTGATTTTACAACAAACTTATCATCTTCTTTGTTTTTGTATAAGCAGTTTAAAAATTAATACTATTGTAATTTTTATACATGCTTTTAATTTTGTGAATACTTAAATGCTTGAACCTTCTGCGTTGAGTTTACTACCACCGTTAGTGGTGGTTGTATTGGCTGTTGTATTACGCCGCCCTATTTTATCTTTACTTATTGGTGCTTTAGTTGGTTTAGTTATAGCCGATCCTGCACAGGTACTTACTAACTTTGCGAGTACATCGCTAAAAGTGATGACAGACGAAACCATTGGCTGGCTAATACTTGTATGTGGTGGCTTTGGCGCTTTAATCGCGCTATTAGTGCGCACAGGTGGCGCATCGGCTTTTGGCAAGTTAGCCCTTAAATACACTAAAGGTAAGCGTTCATCTTTGTTTATGACCTTTTGTTTGGGTGTAGTTATTTTTATTGATGACTACTTAAATGCGCTTACCGTGGGTGAAACCATGAAACGCATTACCGATAAATTTAAAGTGAGCCGTGAGATGCTTGCCTATGTTGTAGACTCTACTGCTGCACCAATTTGTGTACTTGTCCCTTTATCTACCTGGGCGGTTTTTTTTGGTGGCTTACTCGTAGATAACGGTATTGCTGAAGAAGGCAAAGGGATTGCAGTTTATATCCAAGCCATACCGTATATGTTTTATGCGTGGTTTGCAGTGCTTGTTGTTTTACTTGTTGTGCTGGGTATTATTCCTGCGATTGGTCCAATGAAAAAAGCAGAACAAATGGCACAAATTGAGCAAGCTCAAGTCGACCCTGCTCAATACAATGACGTTCAAACAGCGGATGAATATGCAGTAAAAGCAGCTGAAGAAAACTTTGAAGATGCTGATCCTAAAGGTAAATTACGTAACTTTTTGGTGCCGATTATTTTACTGGTTGCATTTACTGTTTACTTTGAAATAGACGTATACAAAGGCTTACTAGCAACAATGGCGGTCACTCTCCCGTTTTATGCGCTACAAAAATTAATGAGCGTAAGTGAAATGATTGAGCGCATGCTTGATGGCTTTAAAAGTATGATCCCCGCTATTGGTACTGTTATAGCTGCGTTTATATTTAAAGATGTATGCGACTTAATTGGTTTACCTCAGTTTGTTATTGGCAGCTTAAGCCCTTATATGACTGCTGCATATTTACCAGCCGTGGTATTTATTTCAATGGCTATTTTAGCGTTTGCAACAGGGTCTAGCTGGGGTATTTTTGCTGTATCAATTCCGATTGTTATGCCACTGGCAAATGCGGTTGATGCAAACATACCACTGGTCATTGGTGCGCTATTATCGGCTTCTTCTTTTGGTAGCCAAGCGTGTTTTTACTCAGATTCAACCGTACTCGCAGCGCAAGGCTCTGGTTGTAATTTAATGAGCCATGCCGTTACACAATTGCCTTACACGCTAATTGCTGCGGCATTAGCTGTTATAGGCTTTTTGATAATGGCATAAATTAGCTGAATAAATAAAAACCCCAATGTAGTGATACATTGGGGTTAATTTTAGCTACATAAATAAAGCTTATTTTTGTAGTTTAATACCATTGTAATAGGCATCAAGCGTTGTGATTTTAGTTTGATTTGGTAAATCGGCAAAGTCACTTTCTATAAACTTAGTACCACGTAATTGCACATTTAAACGTGCCGCATTAGGATTAAGCATTGTTTGCTTGTAGTAGTCTTTTATATCTGCAAGCGTTACTTTTTCAACTTCATCAATCAGCTTTTGCTTAGAATCAAAGGTAAAATTTTCACGGTACCAATCGTTTATAAGTGGGCTCATTTCGTCACTTAAGTTTTTAGGCTGCTCTTTAAGCGATACTAAGGTTGAATTTTTAAGCTGCTCAAAAGTCTCTTCGCTCATGTTATCAAGTTCAACTGCGTATTCTTTTTTAAACTTATCAAAACGAGCTTGTATTTCTTTAGGACCTTTAACCGGTGTTTGAATATACAAACCAATTGCTGAGTAATCCTCGATTGGGCGAGCTAATGCACCTACTGCGTATGCAAGTTGCTCCTCAGTACGCATTTTATCAAACGCAACTGTTCTAAAGTGGCTTTGTAATACAGCCGCTTCTGCTTTTTGTTTGTAACCCGCAACAGGGTGAACGGTCATATCAACCACCGCTACATCAGCTACATCTATATCTTTTTGCAGTACCAGCGTTTCGCCCAGTTGAGGCAACCACGCTTTGCTGCGCGCAAATTCACTGCGTTTATGGTTGCTTGGTAGCGTTGCACTTAATTCGTCTGCAATCGCGTCTATATCTTGCTGATTGTAGTTACCGTAACTAAATACGCGTAAATCGTTTTGTGCAAACGTAGCTGTTTTTAATTGTGCTAAGTCGGCAACACTCACTGAGTCAGCGGCTTTAATAAGCGCGTCTGTATCAAAACCACCTGTACGCGTTAGTTTTGAATACTCGCCAAATGCTTGTGCATACGGAAACTGTTTTTGTTGGTTTAGTAAATTACGTTTAAAGCGATCAACTGCTTGGCTAAATGCTTGTGCTGTTTCATCGGCTTTTAATCCGGTTAAAGCTTGTTTAAGCAATACATCTTGTTTATCTGTAAAACCACTCATAGATAAAACAAGGCCATTACTCGGCGCAAGGCTTACACTCATACCAGCGATTGCTGCTTCGGTACTTAACTGACTTTGTTGAATATTGTATAAATCAGCCCAAACAGAATAAAGTACTTCTGCTTTAATATCGTTCAAACCTGGTTGAGTATTTATATAAACTTCAACAAGCCCTTTTGGCTGCTCTGCAAATTTTTGACTTGCTTGGCGCCATACTTTTACACCATTTTTATCGTAAGCAAGCTCAGGATGTTTTTGCTCTTTAAATGCTTGCGTTTTTATTGCAAAATTTTCAGGCAATAAATTGTTTACAGTTGGTAGTGCTAACTTAAATTCGCTTGGTTTTTTCCAGCTGGCAATTTCATCATCGCTAATATCACTAATGCGGTATTTGCCGTCGTAAAAGTGTAGTTGTGAGTCTGTCTCTTCTTGCTGCGATACATACCAAATACGAAGAGTATCGGCATTTAATTGCTCAAGTACTTTATTTACAGCATCAGCGTCAAATTTTGCATAATAGTAAGGTGCATTAATAGCGTGATTTAACGGATAGTCTTGCATGCTTTGCGTAAGTGAGCTTACATAATTAAACTCATCACCTTTTTCTAAAAACTTAAACTGGTTATTTAGTGATGTACGAATTTCGTTGAAGTACTTGCTATCAACGCCCTCTTTTTTAATTAAATCGATGTACTGCATAATAGTCGCAACTATTTCGTCACGATTTTTCATGCCTTCATCTGTAAGCTCTGCGTTTACGTTTAATGACCCGTAGTTACCATATTGATTTGGTGCAGCTGAAGCTGACAACTGAGATACCCACCCTTTGTCACGAAGCAATTGCGCTGGGCTGCCCGGCATTTCATTACTTAGTAAATACGCTACAAATCGGTTTGGTTTAAGCGCGAATTCGCTATTATTATTAGCAATGGTGAAATCAAGTTGTAGTTGTTTTACATCTTCATTTGGTGCATAAAACACGCGTTTTCCGCCAGCGTTATCAAAATCAAGTTTTGCAGTCACTGTTGGTTTTTCTATGTTTTTATTTTTTATATCAGCAAAGTATTTTTGTGCTTTTTGCTCCATTTCAGCAATAGGTAAATTAGAAATAAGCGCTACTTTCATGACATTTGAAGAATAATATTTATTATAAAAATCAACCGTTTCTTTGTGAAGAGAACTATTTTCTTTGTCACCAAGTGTTTCTAGGTTACCAATTAAAAAACGATTAGCTGGGTGATCGCCCATCATTTTACGCGCTAGTTTAAATTGACCAAAAAAGTCCATTTCGCGACGCATTGACCACTCTGCGTTTACTGCATTTTTTTCTTTGTCTGTGTATTCAGGGTATAACTTAGGTGCTTTAAAAAAGTCGGCAAAACGGTCTAGCCCTTCATCAAACGCGTCGTTATTAATTTTAAACATGTAATTAGTAATATCGAGCCAAGTATATGCATTGTGCGCGCCACCATTTTTGGTCATAAAATCAGAATACCCTTTTGTATCTGGGTAACGATCAGTGCCTAAAAACAGCATGTGTTCTAAATAATGCGCCATACCCTGTTGCGACATCGGGTCGTGTAGTAAACCAACACCTACACTTAGTGCCGCTGCTGACTTTTCAGCACCCGGATCAGACACTAAAATAACTTCAATGTCGTTTGCTAATTTAAGTGTTTTATATTCGCGGTTATCGTTAGGACTTACAACTAACGTGTCTGATAATAAAGAGGCCGGAGGCGCCACAGAAACCGAAGCTGTATTTGAACAACCACTTAAAACTGCAAGTGCGATAGCACTAAAACCAATAATCTTTTTCATTTTTGTTTTCCATTAAAAAGTATTGCGCAAAATAGCGTGCGCCAATTCAAAGCAATATAGTTAAGCTAAACTAACATTTTCAATTAATAACTTTCTACAAAATAACGCTATTTTGTGTAACACATTGTGAAAAATGTCTTCATAATCGGTTATTAGTTGCGAGTCTGCCAACCTTCGAGATTAAAAATCATTCAATATCAAAAAATACGCAAATTCTAAATAATAATAAGGAAAAACAATGGAAAAAATCATCATACTTGCCATGTTTGCACAAGTTACGCTTTCACTGGTTGTCATGCTCATTATGGGTAAAAGGCGCTTTGCAGCAGCTAAAAACAAACAGCTTGATTTAAGCGATTTTAAAACAATGCAGTTAGATAAGGCTGGCGACACTATCAGGGTTGCAGATAGAAACTTTTCAAATCAGTTTGAAATACCTGTACTTTTTTACGCGGGATGTTTACTTGCACTACAGCTAAATAGCGCCAGTACACTTGTGGCTGTACTGGCCTGTTTATTTGTAGCAACACGTATTGTGCATAGTGTTATTCATTTAGGTGAAAATAACGTACGAGCACGTTTTAAAGTGTTTTTACTAGGTTGTGTTTGTGTGTTTTCAATTTGGCTAGCGATGGTTTGGCGAGTGTTACTTTAAATAGCAAAGTTTAATAATGGTAATGTGGGCGGCTGGTTTACGCCATCCACATTACCATTAATTTTAATTATTTAGCACGTTTTAAACGAGGAACCGCAAGTAAAAAAGCACCTAACAGCCAAATTAACCCGCCGCCAGAACTGCTACTAGAATCTGTTGATGAGTTAGAATCAATTAGCGTATTTTCAGTAACAGTAAGACCTGCGGCTGAATTAGGATCATCATCCATTATCGCCACATTTTGAATAGTCACTAAATTAGCACTGCTAATTGTTACATCAGTGCTTGCACATTGTTCAGCAGTAATACCAACAACGGGTGTTTCACCACAGTGTACTAATGCTGCAATTTTATCTAACGTTGATTGGCTTGCTGCAGTAATTTGTCCAAACACAGTAAAGCCACCGTTTTGGGTATCAAGTGCTGCACTATTGTCTGTAATATTAAAAAACCACTGGCTCGTTGCACTATCAGCATTACCCGATAGTTTAGCCATCGCAATGGTGCCCTTAACATTAGAAAAAACGGGTTCATTTTCTACAGCAGGTTTTGTGGTAATCGCATCTAGCGAGTCAGAAAATGTAAATCCCCCCCCTTGAATAACAAAGTTACTAACAGAGCGGTGAATTACTGTTTCGTTATATGAATCGTCTTGAACGTAACTTAAAAAATTTGCAACTGTTTTAGGTGTTTGTTGATCAAACAAGTTAATTTCTATGACACCTTGGCTCGTGTTCATTTCGACAATAGTGGCAGCACTTGTAAAGCTTGCTGCGGCGAGTACTGAGCCAAGTAAAAGTTTTTTCATGTTGTATTCCTGTTGTTATATTTTTAGATAATTGTTAATGCGTTAACACATTAATGCCATAGGCGATTAAAATCGATTCTAAAGTGAGAGTTGATACAAATTAGACCGTGTTGATAACAAATTAATTACATATACCATTACTTATATTCTTTTTAGCTATATAAATCTAATTATTTAAAATTAAATCATCTTAAGAGTATGGCTACTTTTTGTTACCTTTATAAAACACAAAACAACAGGATCTTATAATGCCACACACTAAACATGCAATTTGCGACTTTGGTTTACACAAAGGCGAACCCTATACAAAACTGCCAGCAAGCTTTTTAACCTGGATGATAGGTACTAATCACCATAAGCGAGAGTATGCGAATACGGAGTTGAAGCGTCGTGAACGTGCTGCCACAAACCAATTAACAGCCCCTTCCAAATAAAATGTAAAATAAGTACGTTTTTTTAGCATAGAACTAGTTTAAACTAGCTGCCTGATAAATTAAGTAGACCTTAATCCATAGGTATTTTATGCGTATAATTATTTTATTTTCGGTTATTTTTAGTGTACTTGGATGCACATCTCCTGCTCCTGAATCCGTGTTTAGCGCTACCCCGACTAAATATTTAACTGTTCTTCATACTAATGATAACCACGGGCGTTTTTGGCAAAACGAAAAAGGCGAATACGGTATGGCCGCTCGCAAAACGTTAATTGACTCTTTACGCAATAAAGCTCAAAAGCAAGGTCATGCAGTATTACTACTCTCTGGTGGTGATATAAATACAGGTATTCCTGAGTCAGACTTACAAAAAGCAGAGCCTGACTTTAAAGGAATGTCGCTGATTGGTTACGATGCAATGGCATTGGGTAATCACGAATTCGACAACCCTATTGATGTATTGAAGCAACAGCAAAAATGGGTGAATTTTCCTTTTCTATCAGCCAATATATTTGAAAAGGAATCAGGCGAACACGCGTTTGATAGCTATAAAATATTCAAAAAGAATGGATTAACTATTGCTGTTATTGGTTTAACAACAACCGACACAGCTAAAATTGGTAATCCTCAGTATATTGGGCACTTAGAGTTTAAAGACCCTGTTGACGTTACAGCAAAACTAGCTAAAGAAATAAAAGCTAAGTATAACCCTGACATTACAATCGCCCTGACTCATATGGGTCATTATGTTGATGCTAGCTTTGGTATTAACGCACCCGGTGATGTAACACTTGCTCGCTCACTTCCTGCAAACACCCTTGATATGATCATTGGTGGCCACTCTCAAGAACCTGTATGTATGAGCGATACAAATGTAAATGACGATAGCTTTAAACCAGGTCTTGCCTGTAAACCAGACCAACAAAACGGTACTTACATTATGCAAGCCCATGAATGGGGTAAGTATGTTGGTAGAGCTGAGTTTAAGCTTGAAAACGGAAAATTAACGTTACTAGACTACAAACTGATGCCAGTTAATTTGTATGTAGATAAAGTACAAGCTGATGGCTCAACTAAAGAAGTGTTAGCAAACGAGTACATTAAACCAGACTCAAAACTTGAATCTTATTTAGCGGTATATCAAGCAAAAGGCGCTAAACAAATTGAAGGTACTATAGGTGAAGTTGATGCTCGCTTAGAAGGTGACAGAAACAAAGTTCGCTACCAACAAACAAATCTTGCACGCGTAATTATTCAAGCTCAAATGGATGTAGTGGGTGCAGACTTTGGACTAATAAGTGGTGGTGGTATTCGCAGCTCAATAGAGGCTGGTGAAGTGAGCTATAAAGATATTTTAAAAGTACATCCTTTTAAAAATCGTATTACTTATATGGATTGGCAAGGCAGTGATTTATGGGACTATTTAAATACAGTAACGAGCTTCCCACCGGATGCTGGCGCTTATTTGCAATACCATAAACTATCGTTTGAGCGTAAAAATAATCAGTTAGTTAATGTTGTTATTAACGGCCAACCTTTGAACAAAAATAAAACTTACCGTATGAGCTTAAATAGCTATAACGCATCAGGCGGTGATGGCTATCCTGCGCTTACAAATAAAAAAGGCTTTGTTAGTACAGACGAAACAGATGCCCAAGCACTTCAAGATTTTATATCAAAAAACAGCCCTCTTAAAACGGCTGAATTTACTCCTAAATAGCCTCTAATAATAGGAAAGTAACCTTGTTACTTTCCTATTATTTCAATACTGCCCTTTTTAATATTTGCCAGCCCATAACTATGCAAACGAGAACGAGAGCCTTCTCCATAGGCTTTAGGTGGGTAATATAACTCTTTTTCTTCAGGACACTCACTAAGTACTTCATCTAACGCCGCACGTATCTCACTCAAGGTTTTTTCTAGGCTATTATTAAAATTAGGTCTTTTTCTAACCGTATGACCAAGTTCGACCAACCTATAAAAATACTTGTTAGCAAGCTCTAGAAGCTCCTCTGGCACATCTTTATTATGACTAAGCGCTACATCATCGTTATTTGTACAATACTCTACAAGTGCTAAATAAAAGCACAATGGCTTATTGGCTAAACACATTTTTTGTTTTGTATTACAACTACTTGATAATGTTTTATCATTAAGGTCAACAATAAGTATCAACGGCGTAGGCTCTGCAATTGATTGATGCTGTGCATTATTAAACTGCTTATTGCTCTGTTTAATAAACGCAAATTTCACCCAAAAACTAATCAACACACTTAATACTAAAAATATAAAATAGTAAATAAAATGACTCAATGCAAAGTGGGTTTGTTGGACGTTAAATACAACTAATACGAACCCATTACTAGTGCTCAAACTACGTATTATTTGGTGTGAGTTTACAGGTGTTACCATCTCGTTTTTTGGTGCAATAGCAACAACTTTGAGCTCGTTCGAATTAATGTAGCTGTTTAAAGTTTTAATGTAGCTGTTAACTGCATCTTTATTACCTGAATGCTTTAGCAGCTCATTCGATAAATCGAGTAATGGTAAGTCGAGTGCTATTTGCCTCTCTATCTGCGTAATTTTTTGTTTAGCTACTTGCTGGCTTTTTTGAGTTACAGAAATATAAAAGACAGACGACAAAATAAAAAACAAACTTATAATAACAAGTAATTGCTTATACTTACTCATCACCAGCCTCCTCTTTTAAGCCTACTAAGCTGGCGCCACAGCGCCAAAATGGCTGGACGTTTTGATAGTAATGCAAACTTTGATCTTTAGACATATCAAGCAAATTTTCCTGCACTGCGCATAATAAATCAGTGTTGTTTTGCTGCATTTTTAAATACCATCTTGTTCCAGAAATATTATTACTCAATGGCGTAATATAGTTTTTTGAAAAACGTTTTTCGTCGCTCTCTTTCCAAAACGAAGCAATAATATCTACTTTTCCATTAGCGAGTAAATCACGTAATTCGTTATGAGAGCTAGCATAAGTGATTTTCAAATTGGCTAAATTAATATCCAACTCTTTAAACGTTTGCTTTGGTAAAATATGTCCTGATCGGCTGGTCGGATAATCAAGCAAACCTATGCGCTTATCTAAAAAGTATTGTTTAGTGACTCGAGGTTTTTCTTTAGAAGATATAAAAAAAGCCGTGTAGTCAGAAAAACCAACAACGGGCTGGTAGTTATAGGTCGACTCTGCTTTAAAGGCTGCCATAATATTGTTTTTAGCCAAAATTAAGTCAGCAATTCCTTTACCCACAAACTCAAAGCTGTCTGCAGTTCTATACCCCCAATACCCTTTTACAGAGCCATATTGCTTAGCCACCACGTTATCAGAGCATAACTTTTGTGTTAATAACTTAGCTATTTTTTTTGATTGCGTAAAAACAATTAATTGGCCTTTGTTACTTGTTGCAGTTGTTTGACACTCTGTTGAGGTTTCGATCATAACTGGAAAGTGTAATTCATCATTGTATACACTAACTTGACCGCAAACCCACGTAACGACCAACAATAGAAACAAAAATGTAACAATTAACATTTTGTGCAACACGATATTTTTAAAATTCAAAGCAATGCCACTCAAAAATAGACGATATAGTGCATTTGAACAATTTCGCTTACTTATTACAACAAGTAATTTTACCTGTTAAACATAAACCATTGATTTAAAAGCAATGTGAATAAGAAACTATGAATTTTAATGAGTCCTTCCTATCAACACCAAAAGTAAAGACAATTGACCGCATTAGCCTGTAGCAACGCCATGAAATATTCATTAAGGAAGTTCTAATGCATAGCAATATAAAGTACTCGATATCTTCTGCGCTTTTGATTAGTGCAATATTTACAAGCACTGACTCACATGCTTGGGGTCAAAATGGCCACCGCATTGTAGGTAAAATTGCAGAATCTCATATAAGCGAAACAACTAAAGCTGCTATTAAACCTTATTTAGCTGGCGAATCTCTGGCACAAATATCAACGTGGCCTGATGAAATGCGCTCTGCTCCTGGCGAATTTTGGCAAAAAAAATCATCTCGTTGGCATTATATTAATGCGGCGCCAGGGAAATCTTTCAGCTTCAATCACGATCACACTAAAAATAAAGAATCTGTGAGTAATATCCTTGAGGGTATTCACTATTCAATGCAAACGCTCACTGATAAAAATAGCACCTTAGATGCTAAACAGTTCAGTTTACGTTTTTTAGTACATTTGGTGGGCGACAGTCACCAACCATTTCATGCTGGTCGAAGTGAAGATAGAGGCGGTAACCGTATTAAGGTTTCATTTTTTAACGAAGAAACAAATCTTCACAGCCTTTGGGATACAAAGTTAGTTGAGAACGAGAATTTATCGTTTACTGAGTACGCACAATTTATTGATACAAATAACAGCGAGTTAATTGCTGAGTATTTACAAAGCTCACCTATGACATGGGTTGAAGAATCTCATAATTTAGCCACAAAAATTTATAAATATACCAACAACGAAATTGGTTATAGCTACATATATAACAATACTCCAATTATAAAGACACGCTTACAACAAGCGGGTATTCGATTAGCTGGATTACTAAATGCCTTATTTGACCCTTCTGCAAAAGAGTTAGAAACGGCACTGAAAATGACGACTGACAAATAAACTGTATTAAATTTATATAACCTACACACGGGAAATCAACATTATGACTAAGCTTCGCCTTTCGAAATTAACTGGAGCGGTAATTTTAGCTCTAGGTGTTTCTACAAGCGCAATGGCTGCTGATACTTCATCTGCAATGCGTGGTAAAATTACAACGCCTTCAGGTGGCAGTGCTGCAAACGTTAAAATCAAAGTAATTCACCAACCAACGGGAACTATTAGCGAACTAACTACAAACGAAAGTGGTACATTTATCGCTAATGGTTTACGTGTAGGTGGTCCTTACATGGTTATCATTGATTCTGATACGTTTAACGATACCACTGTTGAAAATATATACTTGAACCTTGGTGAAACTTACCGTTTAAGCTCGCAGCTTGCTCCGCTAAACATCGAAAAGATTGAAGTGTCTGGTTATAAGATTGTTCAACAATCAGGTGGCTCTAGCAGTACATTTGGCTCTGACACTATTGAAAATATGCCAAGCTTTAATCGCGACATTAAAGATATTGCGCGCTTAAACCCACTTGCCAGTATTAATGGCAATGGCGAGCTAACGTTTGCAGGTAGTAACCCTCGTACCAACGGTTTAACAGTTGACGGTATTGGTCAAAATGATGACTTTGGCTTGAACTTTGGTGGCTACCCTACTTCTCAGCCTCCTGTAGCACTTGACGCTATTGAACAAGTTTCTGTTGATGTATCTCCTTTCTCAGCTTCTAAAGGTAACTTTGGTGGCGGTACTATTAACGCAGTAACAAAGTCTGGTACGAATGAGTTTAAATTCTCTGGCTTTTATGAAATATCTACTCCTGAGATAGCTGGCGATGTTGATAATATTGTACAAGAAGACGATCTTGATGAGCTAGGTCATAAAACTTACTCTACAAATAAAGTAGAGCCGATTAAAACTGAAGAAAGATTTGGTTTTAATGTCGGTGGAGCGATTATTGAAGATGAACTGTTTTATTTTGTTAACTATGCAGAATGGTCAAGTGAATTAGATCTAGATTACGGCTTTGACGGTTCTGGTGCTTCAAATGAATTTAATACTTCTGAAGCTAACTATAATCGTTTCATTTCTATCTTAAATAATGAATATGGCTTAACTGATTCATTAGCCGGTGCGCCAGAAGATACAAACAAAAACTTGCTTGTTAAATTAAGCTGGAACGCAAGTGATGACCATCGTTTAGATTTCACTTATCAATGGCAAGACGACCAAGATGAGCGTAATTCTAGCACGGGCGGTGATAATATAGCCTTAGTTTCAAGTACTTATGCATACGTAACTAAGTTTAATAACTTTTCATCTAAGCTTTACTCTGATTGGACTGAAAACTTTTCAACAGAAATTGGTGTGTCGTATAAAGATGTTACCTCTGATAGCGCAACTCGCTCTAACTTAGGAAGCATTACTGTTGAGGAAGACGGTCGAAATGGTCCTTCTTACAACTTTGGTACAGATCAATACCGCCATGCAAACCGTTCAGAAACACAAAACCTAACTTTTACGTTAGACGCTACGTATTTAATGGATGAGCATGAAATAAACTTTGGAGCTCAGTACGAGTCACTTCGTTTATATAACTTGTTTGCTCAAAACTCTCTTGGAACGTGGAAATTTGATAGCTTAGAAAATTTTGAAAACCGTGAAATTGGTTCTTATGATTTCTCTTATCAAAATGCTTACACTAATGATTCAGCTGATACAGCATATGATGTAAGACGTAACCAGCTAGCGCTTTACATAGAAGATACTTTTTATGTAGGTGATGATTTAGAAGTTACAGCAGGTGTTCGTTATGAGCGCTTATCATCTGATGATAAACCAACTCTAAATGAAAACTTTGCTAATACGTATGGCTTTACTAACCAAGAAAATCTTGATGGCCTAGACATTATACTTCCTCGTGTTGGCTTTAAGTACTACGTAACAGAAGCGCTTACTATTAATGGTGGTATTGGTCGTTTCCAAGGCGGCATTCCAAATGTTTGGTATAACAATTCATTCCAAAGTGATGGCATTACTTTAGTATCAGCACAAAACGATGTAATTAATGATTACTATGCAAATAACACAGCTGATATTACTCAGGTTCCTGATGAAATAAAAAATACATTAGAGCAAGGTGCTGGTAGCGTTGCGTATATCGACCCTGACTTTAAATTGCCTTCAAGCATTCGCACCCAAATAGGTTTTGAATATGAGTTTGATTCTGAACTATTAGGTGATGGCTTTAAATGGCAAGCAGAAATTGCTTACCATAAAAAAGAGAATGAAGCGGTATGGCATAATTCGTCTATTAACCCAGTAGGCTTAGCAGCGGACGGCGAACGTGTTATAAATCAAAGTATTTACAGTGGCGATAATGTTGACATAGAAATGACTAATTCATCGGATGATGGTCGTTCAATTATTATTTCAACGGGTATTGCTAAACAATGGGACAATGGCCTGTTTGTATCGGCAAGCTATGCTCACCAAGATGTTACAGAATCATCAGCAGGTTCAGCTTCTCAGGCAGAAGGTAACTATAAGCACAATATTACAGTAAATCGTAATGAAGATATTGCAGCACGTGGCTTTTACGAAGTTGAGCACAGCTTTAAAATTAACTTAGCGTATAACACTGAATTTTTTGAAGGATATGCAACCAAGTTCAATGTTTATTTTGAACGTCGTTCAGGTCGCCCATTTAGTTACACAATGAATATGTATAAAGATGAAGACTTAGGTGATACTAGCTCTTTATTCACTAATGGTGCTTACTTACCTTATATCCCTACAGGTGCTGATGATCCGAATGTAAATTGGGCTGATTCTAAAATGACTTGGGCTGAGTTAGAACCGTTATTAGAGCGTGCTGGTATATCTCAACGTGGTGGGATCTTAGGTAAAAATACAGCAACGCAACCTTGGGTTACTACAATGGACGTTAGCATTAAGCAAGAAATACCTGGCTTTGCTGAAGGTCACACTGGTGAGGTTTATCTAATGATTGATAATTTCGCAAACCTTCTAAACAGCGATTGGGGTGTAGAAAAACGCTTAGGTTACTCTAACCAAACTATTTATGACTTTGGTGGTCTTGATGATCAAGGTAGATATAAAATAGACAACAGCTTTGGCGGTGCAGATGTGCGTAATTACTCACAAATCAGTTCATCGTCATCAGCTTGGCAGGCTAAAGTTGGTATTAGCTACAAGTTTTAAGTCTTAATAGGTAAGTAATAACACATTAAGTTATTTGTTAACAAAACCCATTGCAAAATTGTAATGGGTTTTTTGTTTTTCACACCCCAATTTCACATGTTTGTCATAAAGCCCACGTAATATATACCCCGATATAGAGTTATTGCTCAAAAAAACACTCAAATAGACAAAAATAGTACTATTTATTAAAAATATATTGCAGTTGTATTTTATTTGTAACGAATAAATAAGGTACACTAGTAACGGATTTTGAATAAATGAACTTTAACTGTTTATTTTGAAAAATTTTAAAATAAAAATATAAAAATTTAATTAATAACTACACGGGAAAATTAAATGAAAACTCAATTACGCAAAACAGCTCTTTCACTTGCTATTGCAGCATGTGTTGGTGTAAGTGGCGCTGCAATGGCTAACGAAACGACCTCTGCAATTAAAGGTCAAGTAATGGGGCCTAACGGCAACCCAGCAGCCGGCACTAAAGTAACAATTTTACACGTACCTTCTGGATCAGTAAAAACAACTGAAGTAAATGACGCTGGTTATTTCACAGCTAAAGGCCTGCGAGTTGGCGGTCCTTATAAAGTAATTGTTGATTCAGATGTATATGCAGACCAAGAATTCAATAACATTATTCTTAATATTGGTAACGATTACCCAGTAAACGTTTCTCTTGAGTCACAATCAAGCATGGAACAAATCGTAGTTTCTGGCGCGCCAATTAGCTCTATGTCTGGCGGTACTGGTCCGGCGTCTACTTTCACACTTACAGATCTAGAGAATCAGCCTGCTATTAACCGTGATTTAAAAGATATCATTCGTGTTGATCCACGAGTAGCAATAGATGATAGCCGCGGCACTATTAACTGTGGTGGCGGTAATCCAAAATTTAATAGTTTAACGCTAGACGGCGTTCGTATGAACGATAACTTCGGCTTAAGCTCAAATGGTTACCCTACTATTCGCGCACCTTTTTCTTTTGATTCAATTGAGCAAGTAGCTGTAGAACTTGCACCATTTGATGTTCAGTACGGTGGATTTACAGCGTGTAACATCAATGCTGTAACTAAATCTGGCGGCAACGAAATTCATGGTGGCGTGTTTTTCGATTACACAAATGATTCAATGAAAGGTGATAAAATTGAAGGCGAAGACGTTGATAACGGTAGTTATAATGAAAAACGCTACGGTTTTAATGTTGGCTTACCTCTAATTAAAGATTCATTATTTTTATATACTTCATATGAAAAGCTAGAAGGGGTAGCACAATTCAATTATGACCCTTTAGGTTCAAGTGTTTCTGAAAGCGACTTAGCTCGTATCCAACAAATTTCACAAAATGTGTATGGTTATGATGCAGGTACCACTCCTTCGAGTGCACCTGTAGAAGATGAAAAAATATTAATTAAATTAGATTGGAACATTAACGATTCTCACCGTGCTAACTTAGTTTATAACTATAATGACGGCTTTACATTATCTCAATCAGATACTGGTTCAACTCGCCTATCGTTAGATAGTCACTTTTATGAGCAAGGTGCAGAATTTACTTCAATCATCGGTTCATTATACTCAGACTGGAATGACGATTTTTCAACTGAAGTTCGTTTAGGTAAATCGGAACTAGATGCACGTGTTGAATCACTTGATGCTGCAAGCAGCTTTGGTGAATTCCAAGTAAACACATCGGATGGAGGTCGAGTATATTTAGGTCCAGATGATTCTCGTCAATCAAACGATTTAAATTACGATACAACTACATTTAAACTTGCTGGTACTTACTACCTTGACCAGCACACGATAACAGCTGGTTACGAGTATGAAGAGCTAGAAGTATTTAACCAATTCGTTCAACACACGCAAGGTGAATGGAGTTTTGCAAGTATTGATGATTACGAAGCAGGAATTGCAAGTGCAATTTTCTACAATAATGCCGCAGGTACGAATAATGCTGCAGATGCCGGCGCTAGCTTCTCATATGCTCAACATACTTTTTATATTCAAGATGAATATAGCTTCTCAGACATTGATGCATCACTAACGTTTGGTCTTCGTTACGACAGTTACACTAGCGATGACAAGCCTACTTTAAATGAAAACTATACTGCACGTTATGGTTTCAGTAACCAATCAACATTTGATGGTGTGGATTTAGTTCAACCACGTATTGGCTTTGAATGGTATGCAACTGATGCACTTGAAGTTCGCGCAGGTTTGGGCTTATTTTCAGGTGGTAATCCGAATGTGTGGTTATCTAACTCATATTCAAACGACGGCATCACAAATATTAGCGCAAATCAGTTTGGATCTATTGATTTATTTGCTACACCAAATGTGAATGGTGGAAAACCAGGTTTTGATGTACCACAATCACAGTTTGATAAAGTAGCTAACACAGTAATCGGTTCTGGAGATAGCTTTACGAACGCCGTAGCTTCTGATTTTGAAATCCCATCGGAATGGAAATATTCAGTAGGGGCTACTTATACAACAGAAGACGAATATGTAATCTCATTAGATTATCTCTACACCAAAAAGCGTGATGCAGCAACGTTAATGGACCAAGCCCTTACTGACAGTGGTACTACTACTTTTGATGGTCGTCCAATTTTAACCTCTATTGAAGGACGTGACGGTGATTTACTTTTAACAAATGTTAATGGTGACAGTGGTGAAACTTCAATTATCTCTGCAGCTGTAAGCAAAGCATTCGATAACGGTATTAAAGTACAACTATCATATGCTTATACAGATGCTGATGATGTTAACCCAATGACAAGTTCAACAGCGAGCTCTAACTACGGTAACTTGGCAACGTCTAACCCGTTAGATCCTGGTGTATCTTCATCAGATTATGAAATACCTCATCGCTTTACATTAAACCTTGCTTACACACATGAATTTATCGATGGATATAGCACTCGCTTTAATTTATTTGGTGAAGCATACAAAGGCTTGCCTTACAGCTTCACATTTAATGGTAACGATGAAGATACATTTGGTGATTTTAATTCAAATGATTCTCGCCAACTACTTTATGTACCGTTAGTAAACGATCCTAACGTTGTTTATAACATGTCAGCAGATGAGATTAATGAATTTAATGAGTTCATTGCATCTGAAGGATTAAAACGTGGTGAAATTTCAGGTCGTAACGCGCAAAACTCTGATTGGTTTGTTAAGTTTAACTTTAAGCTAACTCAAGAAGTACCTGGGTTCATGGATGGCCATAAAGGTGAAGCATTCTTCGTAATCGATAACTTAACTAATATGTTAAACGATGATTGGGGTGTACTGAAAAAAGGTCCTTTCGTTGGTGCTCGTATGATTTCAACAGATATTGATGACCAAGGCCGTTACGTTTATTCAAACTTTAACGGGAATAACGCAAGCACCACAACTCAACGTGATGCATCTCTTTGGGAAATGCGTGTAGGTGTTCGTTACACTTTCTAATTTAGAACTGTAGCCTAAAACATCTTTTAAAAGCCTACTTTGGTGGGCTTTTTTATGCCTTTAATTTGTTATTTAACTTTTCAAAAATACCCACTAACACTTCGTATTCTTCGTTGGTTAAAGTATTCAGTAATTGTTTTTCCCAATTCAGTGCATCGGGTGCTATTTGCTCATATAAGTTTTGCCCTGCTTTGCTCAGTACAAGTAAGGCCGCGCGTTTATCTTGTGCATTTAACTCACTTTTCACTAAACCTTTATCTATTAAAACTTTTACCGCACGCGACACTGTCGACTTGTCCATATTTGCTTGCGTGCATAAATCCTTTGCGTTGCTCTGACCATACTGCGCTAAATTAGCAAGTATTCGCCACTGCGGAATATTTAAACCGTATTTAGTTTGATAAACCTCGGCAAAGTCATTACTTACACGTGTTGCTACATTCGTTAATTGATAAGGTAAAAACGTTGCTAAATCAATTTTCATTTTTAGTTATCCCAGCTTTATAAGGCTTACTTTAGTGTTCATTAATATTTACACGGATGCGTAGTTGCACATTTGATATTAGTCTCACTTGAGAGTATCTTAACTGAAATAAAAATAATATTAAACCAACCCCCTCTCACAGGAGTCAGTAATGGCGACACAATTAAGTTATATGACCGGTTTTGGTAATGAATTTGAAACACAAGCGCTACCCGGTGCACTGCCAATAGGACAATTTAGCCCACAAAAAGTTAAATACGATTTATACACAGAGCAATTTAGTTCGACTGCATTTACGGCTCCTCGCGCTTCAAATCGTCGCACTTGGTTTTACCGCCTTCGTCCGTCTGTAGTGCAAGGTGATTACCAAGCAATTGATAACGGCCTAATAAGAACAGCCCCAATCACTGAAGCCGTAACACCACCAACAATGCTACGTTGGAATCCTATTGATATGCCTTCACAGCCTACTGATTTTATTGATGGGTTAGTAACTATGGCAGCTAATGGCAGTGCTAATGGGCAATCTGGTATTGGCATTCATGTATATGTCGCTAATCAGTCAATGCAAGGGCGTTACTTTTGTAATGCCGATGGCGAAATGTTGTTTGTCCCTCAGCAAGGTGAGTTATTAATTCACACCGAGTGCGGTAAGTTAAGCATTAAACCGGGTGAAATTGCTGTAGTTCCCAGAGGAATTAAGTTCTCTGTTGACTTAATTGATAATACAGCCCGTGGTTATATTTGTGAAAATTATGGCCATGCGTTAGAGCTTGCAGAGCGAGGACCTGTTGGTGCAAACGGTTATGCCAACGACAGAGACTTTCAATACCCTGTAGCGGCCTTTGAAGATAAAGAGGGTGACTTTGAGCTTGTTTCTAAATTTAACGGTAATTTATTTAGCTGTGAAATTAAGCACTCTCCTTTTGATGTGGTTGCATGGACGGGTAATAGTGCGCCCTATAAATACGACTTATCGCGTTTCAATGTAATGAATACAGTGAGCTTTGATCACCCCGACCCATCTATATTCACTGTGCTAACCTCTCCTTCGGCTACTGAGGGTATGGCAAATGTCGATTTTGTGATATTTCCACCGCGTTGGATGGTAGCCGAAAATACATTTCGCCCGCCGTATTATCACCGCAATATTATGAGTGAATTTATGGGCTTGATTGAAGGTGTGTATGATGCAAAAGAGCACGGTTTTGTACCTGGTGGCGCAAGTTTACACAATTGTATGTCGCCACATGGACCTGAAGCCGACGTATTTGAAAAAGCCTCAAACGCTGAGCTTACACCACAAAAATACGAAAACACACTGGCCTTTATGTTTGAGTCGCGCTATATAATTTCACCGACAAAATATGCATTAGAAGGTAAAGAGCGCCAACCAAATTACACCGATTGCTGGCGTACTATTAAAAAACAATTTACAGGTTCACAGGATTAATTATGAAATTATACAGCTACTTTCGCTCATCAGCGGCTTATAGAGTGCGTATAGCGCTTAACTTAAAAGCAATCGATCATGAACTTGCTATTGTTAACCTTTTAAAATCGGAGCAGCTTGGGGAAGAATACTTAGCGACTAATCCGCAAGGGTTACTGCCGGCACTTGAAACCGATGATGGTGTTTTAGCACAATCGCTTGCAATACTGGAATGGCTAGATGAAACTTATCCGCAATCGCCATTAATTACTGGGACTGCGTGGCAAAAGTCGCAAATAAGAAACTTAAGCTTTGCCATTGCTTGCGATATTCATCCTGTTAATAATTTACGCGTGCTGAAGTATTTATCAAACGAATTAGGTGTTGATGACGAGACTAAAAATAAATGGTATCGACATTGGATAGAAGTGGGTTTTGAAAAAATAGAATTGATGCTAAACGAAAATAATGACTACTGTTTTGGTGACCAACCAACACTTGCTGACATTTGTTTAGTGCCGCAAGTATTTAATGCAATTCGTTTTAACGTAGATATGAGCGCTTATCCAAAAATTGCAGCCATTTACGAGCATTGTAATAAATTAGCTGCATTTAATGACGCTGCACCGCAAAATCAACCCGATGCAAATTAAGCTAATTTAGATTAACTTTGTAGCGCGCTATGAATAACCGTAACGTGCTCAATTAAATCTAAGCCCAGATCAGTTAAATATCCGCCATCTGGGCTATCTATGATCCCTTTTTCAAATAAACGTTGCGCTGCGCTAAGTAAGCTTGGCTCTGCGTCTGAATGTAATTTAATACCCTGCATTTTACTGTCGCGAGGAAACTTTGCTAATAGTGTGAATTCTTCGATCATTGTTTGATTAAATTGCATTGTGTGCACCTTTTTATTTGAATCCAAGTTGTTCTGTGAGTAACTAAGTTTATAATTAAAATCACTTTGTGTACTTTACACTAGCACGTTTTTTAGCTTAATGTATTATTTTTAACCCTCCCTATTTAAAGGCCTCTAATGCGTAACTTTTTAATTCTATGCTTTTGTTTTAGCAGCTTATCGTATTCAATACTTAGTGAAGCAACAACTCTTAAAACCCATTCAATTATTGATGCAAACCAGTTTGTAAATGAAGAATCTAACTGTTGGTACGACAACAAACGCTATAGCGAAGGCGCATTAATACAAATTCACTCATTTACACTTTTGTGCGGTGCTAAAACACTCCAGCACAGTAACAGCCAACTCATTTGGCTTAAAATAGATAAACAGGGTAATGCTATTTACCCAACAGCTCCTAAAACAATCACTGTGAATTAGCGCTAAAAGCTGATTTGAGCTACAATGCATGCAGTTTAAATAAGTAGTATGGCTATGAATAATCAACCTAAAAACCCTTTACATGGGGTAACATTAGAACAAATACTTGTTGAGTTAGAGCAACGACTTGGCTGGAGAACACTTGGCGAGCAAGTAAAAATTAAATGTTTTACTGATCAACCCAGCATTAAATCGAGTTTAAAGTTTTTGCGTAAAACGCCTTGGGCTCGCGATAAAGTGGAAGCACTTTATATTCACACTATAAATAACAAACCTATTCGTAGACCAAAAAGTGCACCAAGAGAAACATCTTCTCAAGCGCCGGATACAACAGGGTTTGTTTGGCCATCAATTAAAAAATGATGTAAAAAAGGAGCTAATTTAGCTCCTTTTTTGATTATAACTTGCGCGATTTATTGCTCTTTGCAAATCACATTTAATGAAGCCGGCTCAATAGTAATAACTAGTTTTTGAGCGGTTTTAACTTCACCATCTAGTACGTACTTAAGCTCTCCTTCGCCTGTAACCTCTACTCTTTTGGCATTTGTATGATGAGAGTTTATAGCTAAATGTGTTTGCGTTAAGCTACTAAACATCAGCTCTGCAATACTTAGTACTGTGGTTGAATCTTCATTATTTGGTGTTAACCAATTTATATCGAGTAGACCGTCACTATGATCAGGTTGCCCGCCACCTTGAGCCAATAACGTTGTAAAAGGCGCAGCATTGGCTACAATAAAACTATTAGTACATATTTCTTTTGGCTCATTATCATCGAGTTTTACTTTAAGTAACTGCGATTTTTGCTCGCCAAACGCTTCAAAAAAACCATTTAAATAGGCAAGTTGCCCCGACTTATTTTTCGACTCTCTATCTGCTTTTTCTATCATTGATTGCTCAAAACCAATACCCGCGAGCAGTAGTACTAATTCATTATTACAATAAGCAGTATCTATTATGCTTGTTTGACCATCTATAATTAAGTCACAAGCCTGTTCAACAGGAATAAATTTAGAGGTAATACCCATCAATACATGCGCAAGGGCGTTTGCAGTCCCCATAGGGATGATGCCTAGTTTACATTGTGTATTTACAAGTACGCTTGCAACTTCGGCCACCGTACCATCTCCCCCGCATGCGATAATAATATCCGGATTTTGCGCAATTTCCTGTTTAGCCAGCTCAATACCGTTAACTTCTTTTGTAGTAGTGAGTACTTTCAGATCGTAATAGTCCGATAGCCGCGCAACAATTAAGTGCTCTTTTTCTTCCCATAATCGTGTACCAGATACAGGGTTTGCAATTAAAACTGCTTTGTTTTTAATCAGCAGCTCACCTTTTTTATGACGCTTAGCTAAATGACGAAGCTGATGCTTATTTAAGTTTGCGGTTTCGCGGGTTTCTTTTATTTGTGCAAGTACTTCATGTACATCTGCATTTTTGTTTTGACTCAATAAATAAGCCGCCATTACAAAAACAGACCGCCCACGGCCTAAAGCACAATGTACAACTACGCGACGGTTTTCTTTAATATGATGATGTATCCAATTAATAGCCTGATTTAACTGAGAATGGGTAGGAATACTATGATCGAGCACCGGAATGTTTAAGTAATTTATATTCTCTTGTGTTGAACTCCACTCGAGTCCGTCGAATTCACACGTAACGTCTAAAATTGCAGTAATTCCGTTATCTTTTAATGTGTCTATGTCTGAGGGAAATAATCGGCAAGCTAAAAATAGGTTCTCATTTATTTTTTGAATTGGCGGCACTTTATCGTGCTTACGTGACCAGGCATTATAAATTTGCACACCAAATAAAAATGGCACAAACGCCCACCGTATATAAAATGGGATCACCCCATTTTCACGTTTTCTAAATATTTTTGCTGTATTAAAAATATATGCGGTACTCACTAATAAAAGTGACAGCGCAGTCCAATAAAAAACAATAGCAAAGTAAACAGAGTTTACTTCCCAACCAATAAAAATAAGTAGTAATGCTAAAAGTGAATAACCAATTGCAGCCCACATAGTCTCTCCTTTGTGTAAATAATTCCGATTTTCTAATTTTAATTTAAACGGCTTTATGTACTCTTTTGCAAATATCACGCCATATAAATGGCATTTTAAATTCAAATTAAAATCATAAGCTATTGATATATAATGTTAATAATAAAATAAATTTAAGTGCAATCTGCTCTTTGTGCATTTTTTACAAACATGTGAATAAATTATACTTACACGTCTAAATTTCAAACACTGATCGGTTATTGCTTGTACTAACGTATAAAGCAGCTAATCTAAAAAGCAATTAAATTTTTTGCATCCAAATCACACTCTCAACCGTTTACTCAATGATAATAAGAAAAACAGGACCCCTATGGATAACGATGATTTACTCCCTCTTCTGTGCGCAACAGCACAAGGAGACAAAAATGCTTTCTCAAGTTTATATCAACAAACTAGCGGCAAACTTTTTGCTATTAGTTTAAATATGCTCACTAACAGAGCTTATGCGGAAGAAGCACTACAAGACGCTTTTATAAAAATTTGGCATAACGCATCTGAATATAACGCCTCTAAAGGCACCGTTATTAGTTGGATGATAAGTATAGTTAGGTATAGAAGCCTTGACTCACTGCGCTATCACAAAGTACGAAAAGAGCAGTCGTTAGGCGATGACGAATATGAAAATGAAAATGAAAGTATCGACGTTAATTACGATGAAGAAACGAAACTGGTTAATTGTATCGAACAACTTGAACCTCAACAAAAACAAGCTATTCACTTAGCTTATTACAAGGGGCTGAGTCATAGCGAGTTAGTGGATCATATAGAGACGCCATTAGGTACAGTTAAAAGCTGGATCAGGCGTGGGCTTATGCAGCTACAAAGGTGTTTAACATTATGAATTATAATAAACCCGAACTATTAGACGCGCTTGCTGGGCAGTACGTGCTTGGCACACTTAGAGGGCTTGCCCGTAAGCGTTTTCAGCGTCTGTTACTTAGTTCAAATCAAGCACGTGAAGCAACAAGTCTATGGGAGCAAAACCTAAACAACTTAGCGAGTGCTATTACACCGCAAACGCCACGTGACGAGGTATGGGTAAATATACTACAGCGTATTGAAAACAGGCCACAAACAAGTAAAACAGTCATACATACTAAGCCTTCAATTTGGCGTACATGGTCTTTTGTGGCAACTGCTGCGTGTATTGTTTTAGCCTTTTTGGTTATTCAACCTAGTACCAATGTTATGCACACTCAACAAATTGCTTTGGTTCAAAATCAAGATAAACAATCATTATGGTTTATTAATGTTAACGAGCAAGGACTCTCAATTAAAGCCAGTAGCCAATTGGTTGCCCAAACTAATAAAGATTATGAGTTGTGGATGATTTTAAAAGGGCAAGATGCACCTATTTCACTGGGTTTACTTCCCAAGCAAGGCAGTAAAATATTATTTAAAGATAACCTCTTTAACGCAAGTGATATCGCATTGTTAGCAGTGAGCTTAGAACCTATTGGTGGCTCACCAAATGGTTCTCCTACTGAAGTACTTTACACCACAGAGCTAGTACTTTTATAACCCTACTATTATGACTAAAGTTGGCTGTTTACTTAAAGCAGCCAACCTTCTCTAAAACTTTTTTAACAAAAAATAAAAATAATTTAACTTTTTTGCATCCAATTTAAATCCTGCCCCGTTATTAGCTATGACTTCAATCAAAACTAAAGGACAAAGTCATGAAAGCTTTAACTCCATCAATACTCGCAGTAGTAATATGTAGTACGTTTGTAAGTGCACCAAGTGAAGCATCAAGCCACAGAGAAGCGCCAAATATAAGCCGTTTCCCTACTTTAGATTCAACCGATTTTTATGTATTTAATAGTTACGAGCAAGGTCGTGATGATTTTGTAACATTAATTGCTAACTATATCCCGCTGCAAGACGCCTACGGCGGTCCTAATTACTTTGCAATGGACCCAGATGCCACCTACAGCATTCATATAGATAACGACGGCGATGCTGTTGAAGATATTACATTTGCGTTTAACTTTAAAAGCATGCTTCCTAACGATAACCAAGGTGTGCAATTAACTGTTGGACCTGAAGGTAATCAACGCACCGTGTCTGTACCGCTTAAAAATGTAGGCGGTGTATCTGCCGGTGATGACAGTGCTGCAAATTTTAGCGAATCATACACAATAAGCATGATTAGTGGCGCGCAGCGTACTGGCGAAACAAGGGTATTAAACAACACAGCATCAAACTCAAGTACATTTTCTAAACCACTTGATTATGTGGGCAATAAAACATTTGGTTCAATGAGCGATTACCAAACTTACGCTGACCAATTTGTGTATCAGGTTTCAATTCCTAACTGTGAAAGCATGGCACAAGTTTTTGTAGGACAACGTAAAGACCCATTTGTAGTTAACCTAGGTAAAACATTTGATTTAGTTAACTATGTACCTGTAGAGGGTGATAGCGCCCCTGGTGCTGGTGACGGCGGTGGTTTTCCAGGTGGTATAACACAATCAGCTGATAACGACGACCTTGCAGATAAAAACGTAACGTCAATCGCTATCGAAATTCCTAAAAGCTGTGTTGTAGGTGAAGGAAATGGCGTAATAGGTTCGTGGACAACAGCAAGCCTACCTCAAGCTCGCGTATTAAACCCTAATGCTAAATTTGCTAATAACGCCGTTAATGGTGGTGCTTTAACACAAGTTTCACGCTTGGGTAGCCCGCTTGTAAACGAGCTTGTAATTGGCATTAAAGACAAAGACACATTCTCTACTGCTCACCCTAAAGATGATGCACAATTTTTAGATTATGTATCTCATCCAGCACTACCTGAGTTATTAAACATTTTGTTTAAAGATGCTGTTAATACGACCCTTGGCGCAAACTTAGAAACACTGGCACCCACAAACTTCCCGCGTACTGATTTAATCACTGCATTTTTAACAGGTTTTGCAGGCGTTAATCAACAAGCTACGGTAACACCTTCAGAAATGCTACGTTTAAATACAGGCATTGCAGCAACAGCGCAAGCTGATCAATCTGCATTTGGTGTAGCGGGTAATGATTTAGCCGGCTTCCCAAATGGTCGTCGCCCGGGTGATGATGTGGTTGATATTGCACTTCGTGTTGTGATGGGTCGTTTATGTCATCCTATTCCTGTAAATGGTGAAGGCACTGATTTAGGACTTTGTGCACCAGAGGATGCTAATACAGGCACAGTGCCATTTACAGACGGTGCACCTATTGATGCAACAATGATGGATTCATCATTCCCATACCTTGCAACACCGCTTGCTGGCTCTAAATAAGGAGTAAAATAATGCGTAATTTAAAAACTACCCATATTTGTGTTCTCCTCAGTGCATTAACATTGGGAGCATGTAGTAGCGATGATGATAAAAAACAGCCTACACCGGTTGTAAACACAGCGCCTACAGCAAGTGATGCAATGCTAACTACACAAACTGAAGTAAGCATTACCGATATGCTTAGCGCAACCGACAATGATGGCGATTCACTGACTTACTCATTAACAAGTGAGCCAACTCTTGGAACTGTTACCCTTAATAGCGATGGTAACTTTACCTATACACCGAATAAAGAAGTGACAGGTTCAGATAGTTTTATGTTTGGTGTAAGTGATGGCGTTAATTCGCAAGTAACTGCAACAGTGAACATTACAATTGACGCACTACAAGTCGACTTTGCTCAATTTGCAACCGATGCATTTAATCAAGCCCCAAATGCAGAGCCGTTAACTGTTAACGGTCGGGTGTTTACAAACACCGATACCGATGTTGATGGATTGATTTCAACAAACGGTAAATAAATTAGCAACTAAACAAGTAATTAAGCTGACAGGCCATGGATGGCTTTTTTCAAAGGATATTTATAATGCATTTATCAATTTTTAAGTCCGTCGCATTTATTACTTTATGCCTAACACCCCTTGCGTTAAGCGCTGCGCCTTTTACCCCAAAAGATGATGCAGTTATTGCTAAAAGTAATTCAACGCTTAGTGCTTCCCTCTCTGTTGACGAAATAAATACATTAGTCACTAACAGCCAATATGCCGGCCAAACAGAGCGCTTACAGGGGCTACTTAAAACCCGTTTAGCCCAGCTATATAAACAAACACCCTCATCTCAAATTGGTTACTTATATGCTCGCGTTTTACAAAAAGAGCACCTTTTCAACGAAGCCATTGATATTGCTAACAACGTTTTGATTGGAGAGCCAAAACATAGTAATAGCCATTTATTGCTAGCCAATATATTTATGACTCAAGGTAAGTTCGCACAAGCAAAAAAACACTGCGTAGCCTTAATTGGGCAAGTAAGCACTATTACTGCTAGCACCTGTGTACTCGATGTACAAAGCCAACAAGAAAGCGTTTTAGACAGCTACCAAGCATTAGTAAAAATTATAAATAATAATCAAACTAGCCTAGCTACAAACCATGTTTTAAGTGAAATGAGCTACCGTTTAAATAACTACAAACAAGCTATGTCTCACTTACAAAGTGTAGATTTAGTTCAAGCCCCTGTGAGCCTTATTGTTTTATGGGCCGATATTCAAATTGCTCTAAATCAACCACAACAAGTATTAAACACATTAAGCGTACTGCTTCCTGATAAAAGTAATTTAGAGGATGCTATTTTGCTAAGACTTTCAATCGCAGAAAAAAAACTAAATAAACGCGATAAAAAATGGCAAAATACAATAGCGCAAAGAGTTACACTACGAGAGCTTCGCAAAGATTCTTTTCATGCAAGTGACTTAGCTAAATATTACCTTGATGTACAACCAAATCGCGAAAAAGCACTTTACTGGGCTCATATTAATTGGCAGCAGGCTAAAATGAGCACCGATGAGCAATTACTTATTCAAGCAAAAGCGATGCAACGAGATACACTATGAAAACGCCTTATCTATTTATACTCACTTTAATGCTGTGCATTTTTTCAACTTACAGCTTTGCCCATCAACTAAGTACAAGTTATATAACCTTAAATAGCGAGAACAATAACGACACCAACAAAAACCAATACACGGGTACTTGGCAAATTAATATAGCCGACTTAGAGCACGCAGTGCCTCTGGATTTAGATAAAAACGGGCAAATTTCGTGGGCAGAAATAAAAGCAAAACGCAGCTCAATTAATAACTTCATTGAAGAAAATTTAAATATCACGCAAAACGCGCAATCATGCCTTTTAAAAAGTGAAGGTATCTATCAGCTAGATAACCATTTTAACCAGCCTTATTTGGTGATTCCGTTGCTGTTTAGCTGTGATGACAATGAAGCAATCTCCCTTTCCTATTCTGCTTTTTTTAATACCGATGCCAATCATAAATCCATCGTAAATATAAACGGTGTATCTCGTGTATTTAATATCAACGAGGCACAACAAACGTTCAGCTTTGAGCAAACAAGTTATTTAAGTACGTTTAATCAATACGTGTATCAGGGTGTTTTACATATTTGGATTGGTATTGATCATATTTTATTTTTAATCGCCCTGTTACTTACCTGTGTTTTAAAACGCAGCGATAAAGCATGGCAAGGTATTAGCTCTAAAAAACAAATTATTAAACACACAGCATGGATAGTAACCGCGTTTACGCTTGCGCACTCTATTACGCTTACCGCAACAGCTATGAACCTTGTATCACCAAATAGCCGCTGGGTAGAGCTTGGAATTGCTATATCGGTTTTATTTGCAGCATTAAATAATGTGTGGCCGTTGGTACTTCGTTTAGGTTGGCTTACTTTTGCTTTTGGTTTACTACATGGGATGGGATTTGCGAGCGTACTTGGCGAGCTTGGCTTGTCGAGCGACTATCAGCTGCTTAGTATATTGGCGTTTAATTTAGGCGTCGAAATCGGTCAACTTAGTATCTTACTAGTAGCCTTACCAATACTCATTTATGTACGACACTACACTTGGTATAAAAAGTGGTTAATGCCAATGGGCTCCGTTGCTATCGTAATCATTGCACTTCAGTGGTCAATCGAGCGCTTTTAAATAGACTAAAATAAAAAAGCTAGCCAAAGTATTGGCTAGCTTACTTTTGGTTATTTATTTTGAGCGTTACTGGGCTTCATCAAATGGCATCAGTAATGTTTTCATCGCAGGGCGAAGCGCTATTAGTACCGTTTCTTCGGTTAGCTCAGGGTAGAGTAACTTTCTGAGTAATAACCCCGCCATCATCGAAAAAATAACGTTAATTCGGCTTTCAAGTTCAAGCTCATCAATGTCTTTGAGCGCACTTCGCTCGCTTGTTAAAAGCTGTCTCATGCGCCCGCGTGCTTGAGTATCCATATCACGTAGCAATGAAGCTACTTTAACATTTCGACCTGCTTCAGCCATCATATCTAAGTCAACTACACATGCCCCTGTGTCCATGTGCCTTTGAACACCAATGTTTAAGCCATCTAAAAGAGCTCCTAAAACATCACCAGGGTGATCTTCAAACTGTTGGAAGATAGAAAACATTTCTTCCATGTCTTTTTCAATAATGCTTTCTATAATGGCTTCTTTACTTTCAAAGTAATTATAAATATGGCCTGCACTCATCCCTGCCGTTTTAGATATTTCAGCCATACCTGCACCGTGATAACCTTTTCGGCGAAAACACTCTGCAGCAGCTGTTAATATTTGCTCACGCCTAGCAAGTGCTATCGCGGGATCTGTTTGCCTTTTTGCTTTAGGCTTCATGTTCAACTCCACTACCAAGTCATAAACTCAGTAAAGCAAGAGCTATAAATAGTCTCGCTATATAAATATGTAATGCGGCTTTAAAAGCCGCAAATATTATTTCTCTTCCTGAGCTGTTTCACTGGTTACGTTCCATCCGCCACCAAGCGCTTTGTACAGATTAATTTGGCTTGCAAGATACGCTTGCTGACCCGAAATTAATTGTTGCTGAGCGCCGTACCACGTACGCTGAGCATCAAGTACTTGCAAGTAGCTATCTGCGCCTTTTTCGTAACGCATTTTTGATAAATCAAACGTGATTTGTCGGCTACTTATAAGCATATCAAGGGCACTTAATTGCTCTTGGTAACCTTCTCTGTCAGCAAGTGCATCGGCAACTTCGCGAAACGCATTTTGAATTTTTTGCTGATAAGTAGCCACTGCAATTTCTTGATCAGCTTTTGCTACATCAAGATTTGCTTGGTTACGTCCCATATTAAAAATAGGTAAGCTAATTGACGGCACAAAACTCCATGTACCTGAGCCTGAATCAAACAAGCCACTTAAATCACTTGAAGCAGATCCGGCATTGGCTGTTAAGCTAATACTTGGATAAAACGCCGCACGTGCAATACCAATATTGGCATTTGCAGCAAGCATTAAATGCTCAGCGGCTTTAATATCAGGGCGTTGCGATAACAGGTCAGACGGTAAACCAACCGGCACTTCTGGCATGCTGATCAAGTTAGTCAGGTCTTTACTAGGCAGTAAATCAGCTGAAACAGATTTACCCACTAATAAATCTAGGGCACTTTTATCACGCTTTAACAAACGCTTGTACGTTGCTATGTCTACTTTTGCTGTAGCAACTGTACTTCTAAGCTGCTCAAGGGTAATTGAAGAAGTTGCACCTAAATCAAAGCTTTTTTGCGTAAGCGATAATGACTCTTGCTGAGAGGTAAGCGTTTCTTTTGCAAGCTCTAGCAGTTGCAAATCAGTTGCATAATTTAGCCACGCATTTGCCAACTCTGAAATTAAAGACACCTGCGTGCTGTATTGACTAAGCTCTGTAGAGTATAAGTTTTGCAGTGCTTGCGCTGATTGGTTACTTACCTTGCCCCAAATATCTAACTCGTAAGAGGTAATACCCACTGTTGCACTGTATTGCGAGCTAATAGCTGCATCGCCAGTACCTGATAAGTCAGCCGGTAAACGCTGGCGCGTACCTGAGGCATTTAAATCAAGGGATGGATACAAAGCAGAGTCTTCAATTTGATATAAACCACGCACACGCTGCACATTAAGCACTGCAATTTGCATGTCTTTGTTATGCTCAAGGCTTTGACTAATTAACGTTTGTAGTTTTTCGTCATTAAAAAACTGCTGCCAATTTAATTGCTGCGCAGCGCTTTGCCCAGTATCTGATGCATAAGCATCAGATACTGGTAGAGCAAGGTCTTTTTGCTCTGGCGCTAATTGGCAACCACTTAGCACCAATAAAGCAATTGCACTTAGGCTGAATGTTTTAATGCTCATTCTGCGCTCTCCTTCGTTGTCTCTTTAGCTTTGCCAGGAAATACACGGCGTACTAACACAAAGAATAACGGAACAAAAACAACAACTAATATTGATGATGCAAGTGTGCCGCCAATAATCGAAATACCTAACGCATTTTGCGCACCAGAACCCGCGCTTGAGGCAATAGCAAGCGGTAAAACACCACAAATAAAGGCCATCGAAGTCATAAGTATTGGACGCAAACGAAGGCGAACAGCAGCAATAGCCGCATCAACTAAGCCAAGCCCTTCTTCCATTTTATGAATCGCAAACTCTACAATCAGTATCGCATTTTTAGATGCCAAACCAATGGTGGTCAACAAGCCTACCTGCAAGTAAATATCGTTAGATAAGCCACCGCCAAGCGCTGCCATAATTGCACCAAATATACCCAGTGGCACAATCATCATTACCGCAAACGGTACCGACCAACTTTCATAAAGCGCGGCTAAACATAAAAATACAAACAACAGCGATAAGCCATATAGTAGAGGTGCTTGACCGCTACTAGAGCGCTCTTGGAATGAAATACCGGTCCACTCAGACGAAATACCATTTGGTAATTGTTTAACTAAGCGCTCCATTTCATCCATTGCTTGGCCTGTACTGTAACCTGGCGCTGCACTACCTTGAATTTCCATTGCTGAAAAACCATTGTAACGCTCTAAACGCGGCGAACCATACGTCCAGTAGGCACTAGCAAACGCTGAAAACGGCACCATATCGCCATTATCATTGCGTACATACCACTTATTTAGATCCTCAGGCACCATGCGAGATTGTGCATCACCTTGCATATACACTTTTTTCACTCGACCACGGTCAATAAAGTCATTCACATAACTACTACCCCATGCTGTCGAAAGTGTACTGTTAATATCGTTTTGCGACACACCAAGCGCTTCGGCTTTTGCAAGGTCTGTATCAAGTTGTAGCTCTGGCATATCTTCTTGTCCATTTGGACGTACGCCCGCTAAAATTGGACTTTGGCTTGCTAAGCCTAATAACTGATTTCGTGCAGCTAAAAGTGCGTCATGGCCAAGGCCTACACGGTCTTGTAAGAAAATATTGAAGCCATTAGCGGTTCCCAGTTCAACAATTGCAGGTGGCGGAAAGGCAAAAACAAATGCTTCTTTTATCGTTGAAAAGTAGCCCATCGCTTTACCTGCAACACCTTGAACAGATAACTCGTCACGCTGACGCTCATCCCAATGTTTAAGATTTACAAAGGCAATTGCTGAGTTTTGGCCAGAACCTGCAAAACTAAAACCAGTCACGGTAAAAATACCGTTTACTGCTTCAGATTGATCGTTTAAAAAGTGGTTTTCTACCTTTTTAACAACCTCAAGCGTTTGTTGTGTTGTAGAACCCGCTGGTAATGATACTTGGTTAAACAAAATACCTTGGTCTTCGTCAGGCAAAAATGCCGTTGGCAAGCTTGAGAATACATAAACCATACCGCCCACAATCACGCCATAAATAAGTAAGTAGCGTTTAGAGTGAGTAAGCATGCGCCCTACAAAGCTTTGTGCACCTGAATTTGTTTTATCAAAACCACGGTTAAAGCCTGTAAAAAACCGGCCAAACAACGTGTCATTGTTATGTACATGGCTTGGTTTTAAAAGCGTTGCACATAATGCTGGCGTTAAAATAAGAGCCACTAAAACAGATAACCCCATCGCCGATACGAGTGTTATAGAAAACTGACGATAAATTATACCGGTAGAGCCACTAAAGAATGCCATTGGAATAAATACCGCAGAAAGCACCATGGCAATACCTACCAGCGCGCCTTTAATTTCATCCATAGATTTACGTGTAGCTTCAAGTGCCGAGAGTTTTTCCTCGGTCATTAAACGCTCAACATTTTCTACAACAACAATTGCATCATCTACCAATAAGCCTATGGCAAGTACCATCGCAAACATCGTTAGCGTATTTATTGAATAACCAAAGGTGTATAAAATACCAAATGTACCTAGTAAAACCACAGGTACGGCAATAGTTGGAATAAGCGTTGCCCTAAAGTTTTGTAGGAACAAATACATAACCACAAAAACAAGTACAACAGCTTCAATTAATGTATGAATAACTTTTTCAATAGATAACGATACAAACGGTGTTGTATCGTAAGGTATTACGGCATCTAACCCCTCAGGGAAAAACGGTTTTAGCTCTTCAATTGCTTTTTTAACGCCCTCTGCGGTATCAAGTGCGTTAGCGCCACTGGCTAATTTAATACCTAAACCTGATGCAGGTTGCCCATCGTAACGAGCTACAACGCGATAGCTTTCACCGCCAAGCTCTACTTTAGCAACGTCCTCTAGACGTACAAAAGAGCCATCTGGATTGGTTTTAACTAATATTTGTTTAAATTGCTCTGGCGTTTGTAATCGGCTTTGCGCCGTTACTGTTGCATTAAGTTGCTGACCATCAACGGCAGGCATACCGCCAAGTTGACCGGCAGATACTTGTGCATTTTGCGCACTAATTGATGCACTAATATCAGCAGGTGTAAGCTTATAATTTTGTAACTTTGCAGGGTCTAACCAAATACGCATCGCGTACTGAGAACCAAACAGTTGTACTTCACCTACGCCTTCAACACGCGAGACAATATCTTGCACGTTTGATGAAACATAATCGCCAATATCAATATTGGTCATGCTGCCATCTTTAGACACAAATGCATAAACCATTAAAAAGTTACGCGCTGATTTTGCAACTACAACACCCTGCCTTTGTACGGCTTCTGGTAAAAGTGGAGTCGCTGTCGCTAGTTTATTTTGCACTTGAACTTGTGCAATATCAGGGTCTGTTTCGGCGCTAAACGAAAGTGTAAGTGTAGCAGAACCACTCGACTCAGACGTAGATGACATATAAAGCAAGCCATCAAGGCCTTTCATTTTTTGCTCAATAACTTGCGTTACCGTATCTTCAAGTGTACGTGCAGATGCACCAGGGTACGTTGCTGTAATACTTACTGCAGGCGGTGCAATTGAAGGATACTGCGAAATAGGTAAGCTCCTAATCGCCAAAATACCTGCAAGCATCACTACAATAGCGAGTACCCAAGCAAATATCGGTCTATCGATAAAAAATCGTGACATTAAAACTCTCCGTTATTGCGCTTGATCGGCTTTAGTAGACGATTGAATTTCAGAAGGATTCACTGGTGCACCAGGGCGGATTTTTTGTAAGCCTTCAACTATTAATTTATCGCCATCCATTAAGCCATCAGTAACAAGCCAATCAGAACCTATTGTGCGGTCTACTTTTAAAACACGGCTTTCTACTGTGTTGTCTTTGCTCACAACCATTGCTGTTGGTTCGCCTTTTGAATTACGGCTAACACCACGTTGCGGAGCTAAAATAGCACCCGCCTTAACACCTTCCACAATAGAAGCTCGGGCATACATGCCTGGCAGTAATAATTTTTCTGGGTTTGAAAATTTAGCACGTAGTATTACTGAGCCAGTACTTGGATCAACTGTCACTTCAGAAAACTGCAATGTGCCTTTATGAGGATAAACAGAACCATCTTCCATAATAAGTTCAACGTCAGTTTGGCTAGTCGAATCAACACTTAGAGCACCTGATGATATTGCTTTTTTAAGTTTGGTAAGCTCATTACTTGATTGTGTTAAATCGATATAAATTGGATCTAACTGAGTCACTGTAGCAAGTGCAGTACTTTGGTTAGCACTAACTAGTGCACCTACAGTTACGCTTGATTTACTAATTTGACCACTAATTGGTGACGACACATGGCTGTAATCAAGGTTAATTTGCGCCGATTTTAACTGCGCTTTAGCCGTTAATAATTCTGCTTTTGCTTGTTTGTATGCAGCATCTGCTTCATCAAAGTCTTGCTGACTTACCGCTTTTATTTTTAAAAGCTCGCTAAAACGAGATGCTTTAGCTTTACTACTTGAAATACTCGCCTGAGCACGTGCTACGCTTGCTTCACTTGCTGCTAAGTCTGCTTCAAATGTCGCAGGGTCTATTTGATACAGTCCTTGGCCTTGTTTAACCTCTTTACCTTCAACAAATAAACGAGATTGCACAATACCACTTACTTGTGGGCGAATTTCAGCAATTTGAAATGCACTGATACGACCAGGAAGTTCTTTTTTGAGAGTAAGCGCTTGGCTTTTTAATGTAAGTACACCCACTGGTACAGCTTTAGGAGCTGAAGCTTGTGACTGCTCAGCAGCCTGATCGCAACCAGTTAAAGCAACAGAACCGACGAGGGCTGACAATACAAATAAAGCGATGCGGGAACGCTGCATGTTAAATACCTTTTAGTTTAGAGTGAACGATCATTCTAAATTAAAACGCGCTGATAATGAATCTTAATTAGAAGAAATTTACACAAACTTACACTCCTCAGTACAATATACGTCTTAGGTTGCATTTAATGTTAATTAGATGAAAATAGAATCAAGACTGTATGAAAATAAAACAACTTAACATATTGAAATAATATCCCATTTTAGAAACAAAGTTTTTAACAGACACAAAAAAGCCAAGCAAATACAGCTTGGCTATTTATATAAAAACTAAAGCACACACCTTATTTTAAAGGATATTAGCACTCTGCGGGTTAATAACCCTTGAAACTAACAACTGCTCTACCCTAATTCCTTCTACATCAACAACTTCAAACTTAAAACCTGAAAAAGTTAAATGCTCCGCACGTTTAGGTATTCGCTTCATATTGTAAATTAAAAAGCCAGCGACCGTTTCATAGTGCATCTGGTCAGGAAATTCTTCTATATCAAGTACTTTTGCTAAATCGGTAATTGGGGTTAAGCCATCTACAAGCCATGAATTTTTATCGCGTTCTATGATTAATTCGTCGCCTTGATGAGTAATTAAATCACCCATAAACCCTTTCATTAAATCTTTTACCGTTACAATGCCCACCGAAAGCGCATATTCGTTTACGACAACAGCAAATGGTTTTGCTGCACTTTTAAACGCATTTAAAGCTTCAGATAAGCTTAGTGTTTCCGGTAAGTAAAAAACATCTTTATCAATGAGATCATCGTTTATATTGGCAGCTTCGCCCTTTAGTACTTGTCGTAAAATATCTTTAGATTCAACAGAGCCATGCAACTTATCTAAATTTCCTGACACCACTAAAAAGTGGTTATGAGGATGGTCAATAATTTTAGTCGCAATATCATGGCTAGATTCGTTTAAATCAAAATATACAATTTGGTCGCGTGGCGTCATTACGCTTGATAAAAATCGCGCTTCTAGGTCAAACACATTGCCAATGAGTTCATATTCTTGCTTTTGCAAACTACCGTATGCAGCACCTGCTTCCATCATGGCAACAATGTCCTCTGTTGTCACATTGTCTTCTCGCTCAGCGGGCACTTTAAATAAGCGCAGCACAAAGTTAGTGACACCATTAAAAAACATCACCAGCGGGGTTAATGCAAAGGTAACCCAGCGCATTATTGTAACCACTCTAACAGCGACCGCTTCTGGCATGATCATCGCTAAACGCTTTGGCATTAAATCGGCGAACAATATAAACAAGGATGTAATAGTAAAAAACGAGAATAAAAAGCTAATTTTTTCTAAATGCGCACCTTGATAAAACAATACCAACACACTTTCAACATAAGGCGATAAGGCCTGCTCGCCCACAATACCACCCAAAATCGCTATCGCGTTGAGTGCTATTTGGATCATGGCAAAAAAAGCCCCTGGATTTTCTTGTAGCTTTAGTACCGCTGCTGCCTTTATATTCCCTTCATCTGCCATTACTCGCAGTTTTATTTTACGCGACGCTGCAATTGCTATTTCTGACATAGCAAACAACGCACTGATCAAGATCAATAAGCTAATCCCGATTAAATCACCCATTTAACGCTCCAAAAAGTTAGTGCTTTTTTAAACAAAAAGCAGCTGGATTATAATCGGTTTTTAAAATGCGGCAATTTATATTTATAAAATATATTAAAGTAATTTAATTTCATGAGGTTACATTGATTAAACTGTTTTTTTAAACTGTTTAATTGCCTTTAAAGGCGACTTTTAATTGAACAACTAAGGCCGGATCCATATTTATATTACAAGCAAAAAATAATGGAGATTGAGCTGTATTTAGATTTAGTAATGGCTCGAGTAGCTCAAGCCTAGGCTCAGTTTTTATTCGATAGCTAAATTGCTTTTTGCTAAGAACAACAAAATCAAGAATATCGTGCCGAGTGCTTATGAGTTTATCTATTTTATCTAGGCTATCGATGAGTAATAAATGCTTGTTCTCACTAAAGCCCCTCTCAAGCAAATAGTGATGACTAAAGTTATCACGCAGTACTGCTATTTTATATTTTTTAGCATCATTGAGAGTATTTAACTTTATACCTCTGGACTTTAGACCATAAATAGCAGAATCAAAGCTTTCCAGTTCACCTACCCAGTTAAACTTACTTTCTCTATTAGGTAGTCGAACAATTGAAAATATACAGGTATTTTTATCGCGTAGCGCTGCATTGTAAGATATGGCCCAACTATGCGCCAACATAGTGTATTTTATACCAGTGCCTTCTAGCGCTTTATGAACTTTATCGACAGAACGGCCAACGAGTTTATTATCTTCATTGAGATACTGAAAGTCCGGAAATACTTCCGTTACTATTGTGATTTCAGTTGCATCAACTTTAATACAGCTAATGAACAATAAAAAGATCAATAATTTCATTCAGCAAGGCCTCAACTAACTCATTATAAGTATTTAATAAATATAGCTGAGGCTTTATGAACTGCTAGTTTTTAGTCATGTAATGCACACTTATACGCTGATAGTGCTAGTATTTATAGCGCATACAGCTTACTTGTTCATCGCACTAATTAAAAAGGCTGAAATTTTAGCGCCTTCTCTAAGTGTCGTTTCAGAGCTTGATTGGCCCACTAAAGAGCTGTCGGTAAATGGCGCTATTTCCATCATATCCGCACCCGTAATCGGAAACTCATCCGCAATGGCTGATAAAATATCAAGCGCATGCTGTGGTGTTAAACCATTATGTTCTGGCGTACCTGTGGCAGATGCAAACTCTGCATCAAGCGCATCAATATCAAAGCTTACGTATACTTCATCAACGTTATCAGCTTTTAATTGTGCAATAGCGTCGGCAGCAACCGCTGCTGCGCCGCACTCAATGATTTCATGTGCCCAATGTTGCTTAACGCCAAAGGTACTTTCCCAGTGCGCTTTAGGCTTGCCACTTGAGCGTATACCAAATTGTATTAAATGATGTGGTGCCGGTAAAAACTCTAAAATATGCGTACACCACGAGCCAAAACATAAATCTATGCCTAGGCGCTCAACAAGTAAATCGGTATGCGCGTCAAAGTGAATAATAGCGGTACGCTTACCTTGCTCACGTTTTGCTTTTAAGTAGGCTTTGGTAAGTGGGTAACTAATTGAGTGATCGCCACCAATACCAAATATCCCTTTATCTTTAAATGTTGCGTAAAAACTGTCGCATACATCCTCTGTGATTGATAACGGACTTACGTAGTAGTCGTTATCTTCATTACCGTATAGGGCTTTTTGGCAATTAGAAATGGTTGCATCATTTAGGTATTTATCATGAAGTAAATGTGGGATTACACGTACATCGCCTAAATCAAACGAGTGACACTGCGGTTGCTGATCAATTAAAGCTGAGCGCACAAACAGTGGCCCCCAGTTTGCACCGCGTAAAATACCACCGCCACAGTCTGAGCTAATACCTAACATAACGGCTTTATGTGGAGAATTTGGTAATTCATTTAAAGACTCGCGCCACAAATTATCAACGTTTTCAGTTTGTCCATAAAGTTTATTACGCAGTGCGGCTTTGCGCTCCTTTGCAGTATTTACTGTGTATACGCCATCACCCGGTGCGCACAAACAGTGCTCAACTTTGTTTTTAAATGCTTCAAATTGTGTGCTCATAATAAACTCCTTCGATTTTTATTCTGTACGTAGCTAATTACTTTTGATTAGTTATGCAAAATCACCAAAAGTGCCTAAACTTCAAATAAATTCCACTTTGCTAAATAAGTCTGAACCTAATATAAATAAACACGTTATCTTTTACGTGCTTAATAAAAATTTAAGCCATTGAATTAATTTAATATTAATGAACATTTACCATAAACTATTTAATTGTAGTTACGCGCTTGGTTGATACTTATTATGTCTGCTTGAACATGTCAACAGCACAACAAGGCTACTTGTATAAGCACTTGATTGAATATTCATAGTTGATGAATAAATCAAATTAGTTCTTAAAATTATTAAGACTTAATTGGAGGAGTTAAGATAAAACGGACAATCGTCCTGTACTTGATAAACGTTTCTAGCAATGATGCTAGATTGACACAATTTATTATAAAAAGGCTTAGCTATGGAAAAGGTATTTCACTTAGGACTATGTATTGACGATCTTAAAGGTGCAAAACTTGCGATTGTACCGGGCGATCCAGATCGTGCTGCACGCATTTCACAATTCCTAGACAACCCAACCTGCCTTGCTCAAACTCGTGAGTTTCATGTTTACTTAGGTCAACTAAACGGCCATTCGGTGGTTGTTTGTTCTACGGGTATTGGTGGTCCATCTACGTCGATTGCAGTAGAAGAATTAGCACAACTTGGCGTGCGTAAATTTTTACGTATTGGTACAACAGGTGCGATTCAGCCACATATCAACGAAGGTGAAATTTTAATTAGCCAAGCGTCTGTACGTTTAGACGGTGCAAGCCAGCATTTTGCTCCTCTTAGCTACCCTGCTGTGTCTGACTTTTATGCAACACAAGCTATGGTACAAGCATGTAAAAACTTAAATATCGATTTTCATATTGGTATTACTGCATCAAGCGATACATTTTATCCAGGACAAGAGCGTTACGATACGCATTCTGGTTACGTTCCTAAATCACTACAAGGTAGCTGCGAAGAGTGGCAAAAACTGGGCGTGATGAACTACGAAATGGAATCAGCAACATTATTTACTATGTGTGCAGCCCTTGGCTTACAAGCAGCATGTGTAGCAGGCGTACTTGTTAATCGTACTCGCCAAGAAATACCAAATGTTGACCATGGTGAAATTGAGCGTAAATCTGTAGCGGTAGTATTAGAAGCGGCTAAAGTATTACTTGATTAATACCAAGTAAACTCAATAGATAAAATTATAAAGCACAGCTCTGGCTGTGCTTTATTGTTTTTAAGAGGTTATTTTAGCTGAGCGCTAATTACTTCTATTGCCGGTAGATTTTTAAAACTTGCAAGTACAGCACGTGCTACACCCGCTTGGTTTTCATGGCCTGCGGTTTCTAAAAGTGTAATTGATTTTACTGTACTTTCGTTAAAGCTAAGCCCTGCGATAAATAATTGGCTAAGTGCACTTTGTAGTGGCGACAAGCTTGGGCTGTATGCTGCGTTTTCTGCGTAACTTCCGTAAAAATCACCATTTTCAAATGTACTAATTTTTACTGCACTAAAGTTTTTACTATAGGGTACGTATGCGTTTAATGCTGTACTTGCTAGTTTTTCATCTAGTTGATCATTTGCAAATACTTGCTGGTGAGGCTCTGGATTAAACAAGCTAAACGCGTTATCTAAATCAGTCGGCCCAAACGAGTGCGGCAGTAATTCTGCCAATTTAAAGTGTTGCTCTGGCAATAAAATATCAAACTCTTTCGCATCAGCGAGTTCGTTCATAAACTGACGACAATACCCACACGGTGCATCGCTAATCGCTATTTTAACTATTTTTTTGGCGCCGTTTAACCATGCGTTATTTATAGCCGATTGCTCTGCATGAACCACTAAACTCAATGCTTGATGATCAAACTCTACATTTGCACCAAAGTAAAAGTTTACCTCATCGTTTTCATCAAGTGCTTTAACAATTGCGCCTACATGAAAATCTGATATCGGCGCAACAGCATACTCAGAAGCCAAAAGTACTAAACCTTGTAATAATGCATCATCAGACACATTGAGTTGTGCGCATAACGCTTTAATATTATTAGAATTTAATATGCCATGTTGTGATTTTAATTGACTACGTAATGACGCTGTTTGCGCTACGTTTAATGTGATGTGAGAATTTGTAAGTGCTGTATCTTGCTGTACAGTAAAAGTTGCTGAAGCCATAACATTTTTTAATTATTCAATGGCTAAGTAGTTTAAAAGGTTAGGATGTTAAATACCAGCCTATTTAACGCAAAAAAAGGGAGCACATCGCGTGCTCCCTTTTAATACCAATAGGTATACCTAACAAAATAAAGTGTTAGCCGGTATTACGCATACCTGCTGCAATACCTGTCATCGTGATCATTAATGCATTATCAATGTCACCTTCGTTGCGTTTTTCCTCTGAGCGAGCACGGCGTAAAAGCTCAACCTGTAGTAAGTTAAGTGGATCGGTGTACGGGTTACGTAAACTAATCGACTCCTTAATCCAAGGTTGTTCGGCTAGTAGGCTTTTTTGCGGGCTAAGTGATTGTACCAAGCTAATGGCTTCTTGAAGCTCTTTTCGAAGTGTTACACCCAGTGGTTTGTACATATCTTCCACCAGCGCATTATCATAATGCTCACTCAACCAACAATCGGCTTTACTAAATACCATTTCTAGCATTTCTAGGCGCGATCTAAAGAACGGCCACTGTAAGCTCATTTCGTTTAGGGTTTCAGCGCCGTACTTATTAAGCGCAGCTTTTAAGCCTGTTAACGCACCTAGCCATGCAGGAAGCATTAAACGGTTTTGGCTCCACGCAAAAATCCATGGAATAGCACGCAGGCTTTCAACGCCACCATTAGGATTACGTTTTGCAGGGCGAGAGCCAAGCGGTAGCTTAGACAGTTCCAGTTCAGGTGTTGCCATTCTAAAGTAAGGTACAAAGTTTTCATCATGGCGAACTACATTACGGTAATGCTCACACGACTCCTCACTTATTAGCTTCATTACTTCGCGCCACTGCGGTTTTGGCTCTGGTGGCGGTAATAAGTTACTTTGCAGAACTGCGCCTGCGTAAATATTTAAGCTTTGCAGTGCTACATCGGGTAAACCAAATTTAAAGCGAATCATCTCGCCTTGCTCGGTTACACGCAAGCCACCTTTTAATGAGCCAGGCGGTTGTGAATGCAGCGCTTGTGCAGCGGGTGCACCACCACGCCCTACTGTACCACCACGTCCGTGGAATAAAACAAGCTCAATACCGCGTGCATCAGCAAGCTGTACTAGTTTATCCATTGCTTCGTACTGCGCCCAACCTGCTGCCATCATGCCAGCATCTTTAGCTGAATCAGAATAACCAATCATTACGTTTTGGGTGTTTTTAATGTGCCCGCGATACCAAACATTATCAAGCAATGTGGTAATTACATCACTGCCTGCGTTTAAATCGTCGAGTGTTTCAAACAACGGTGCTACTGGTAAATCAAAGCTACAGCCACTTTCTTTTAGCAATAGTTGTACTGCTAAGATGTCTGACGCTGTTCGCGCCATCGAAATAATATACAAACCAAATGTTGCTTCGTCTTGCTTGGCAATTACATCAAAGGTATCAAGTACTTCTTGTACATCTGGGCTTGGTTGCCAATGTTTTGGAATAAGCGGTCTGCGCGAGTTAAGCTCTGCAAGTAAAAATGCTTGTTTGTCTTGCTCTTGCCATTGGTTGTAGTCGCCTAAACCTAAGTAACGAGTCAGTTCTGAAAACACATCGCCGTGGCGAGACGAATCTTGGCGCACATCAAGTTTAGCTAAACGCAAACCAAAGCTATTTATACGGTGCAGTAAATCAAGTAATAAGCCATCCGCAACTACTTTCATATTACACTTTAATAACGAGCGATAGCACACTTCAACTGGGTGCTTAAGCTGATTAATATTAGTAATTAAATCTTGTGAATCGCTGCGCTTATTTTTAATTTTAGCACCTAAGTGCGCCACTGTTTCTGCAACTTGGTTTTTAAGCTTTTTGATTACCGCTCTATATGGTTCAAACTCTTGCCCTGCAAGCTCAACAAGCTCATCACTGGCATCTGACATAGAGAGTTCAGCGCACAACGTTTTTAAATCTTGAATGTATAAGTTAAGTGCCATCCAACGACCATGATCAAGCACTTCTTTTGTTACCTGCGATGTTACAAATGGATTACCATCACGGTCTCCACCCATCCACGATGTAAACTCAATTGGGCTGTAATCTATTGGTAACTCTAAGCTCAACTGGTCTTTAACATTCGCTGAAAATTCACGTAAAAAGCGCGGAACCGCATGCCACAGGCTATTTTCTATTACTGCATAGCCCCATTTGGCTTCATCAACTGGCGTTGGGCGAGAGCGACGAATATCGTCGGTATGCCAAGCTTGGCTAATCAGCTGTTCAATACGATTTAAAATATTGTCCCGCTCTTGCACTAAGTTATCTTTTCGCTCTAATGACGCTAAGCAATCACTTAGTTCAACGTGTTTGTTAATAATAGTACGGCGCGTAACCTCGGTTGGGTGAGCGGTCAATACTAAGTTTATGTGGAGTTTTGAGAGTGTTTCGGCCAAATGATTACTGTCTAACTGGCCTTGTTCTGCTTTTGTAGCTAACGTTTTTAATGTTTGAGTGAGAGGGTTTTGTTGACCAAGGCCAACGTCATTAAAACGCGAAACGGTATGAAATTGCTCTGCTACATTAGCAAGGTTTAAAAAATGATTAAATGAACGGGCAACCGGTAAAAGCTCTTCATCACTAAGCGCATGTAAAACATCTATTAGCGCTTGTCTGTCGTCTTCGTTACCACTGCGAGATGATTTTGATAAAGCACGAATTTCTTCCACTTTATCTAAAATCGCTTGACCTTGGGCATCTTTGATTGTTTGTCCTAGTAGTTGCCCTAGTAAATTTACATTACCTCGCAAGGCGGCGTATTGTTCACTCATTTATCAGTCTCCATTTTTTCGTAGGACACTATTAATATCATCATGAAGAGATATTTAATAGATCCATTTGCAATGTCTTGTCGTAAAAAAGTATATATAAAATAATCACAAAGCATTCACATGATCATTTTTTACGATGGTAACTGCCCTCTTTGTAGCACCGAAATGCAGCAACTAAAACACGCTGATAACAAAAACTTAATTACGCTTGAAGATCTTAACGCGAGCGACTTCAGTGAGCGCTACCCGTATATTGATAAAGACAAAGCAATGAACTACCTGCAAGCTCAAAAGCGATCAGGTGAAATGATTTATGGGCTTGATGTAACTTACGAAGCATGGAAAATAGTGGGTAAACACAGCTGGTTGAAAATTTTTCGCTTGCCAATAATTCGCTTTTTCGCTGACTGCGGATACCTATTATTTGCTAAGTATCGGCACCCCATCAGTCGCTTTTTAATGCCAAATACTCAGTGCAGTAACGGCCAATGTGGACTAAAAGCAAAAGGTGATAAATGAAAACTATTGTTTTATTCGGCGCAAGCAGTGCCATAGCAAATGCATATATAGAACATCTACAAATAAACACGCCTACTCATCAGATCGTTTGTATTAGTTCAAAAAGTATTGAGTCTGGCTCAAGTGTTGTCCACCTGCATACTGACTACACAAAGCAAAGTTTAGTGCGCGTTACTAATTACCTAAAAGAGCAAAATGCCGATATACAACAAGTTATTATATTCAATGGTACACTGCACAACGAAACCCATATGCCCGAAAAAAAGCTGGAGGATTTAGACGCTGAGTATTTTAGCCAACTTCTAAATTCAAACACTCTAACTCCCCTACTTTGCTTACAGAGCGTATTACCGCTATTAACCCACAAAACGCAGTGTACTATTACTGCATTAAGTGCGCGCGTAGGCAGCATAAACGACAATAAATTAGGTGGTTGGTATACTTACCGCGCATCTAAAGCGGCGCTTAACATGCTATTTAAAACCGCTGCTATAGAGCTTGCTCGTCGTGCTAAAAATACCAAACTCATTCTGTTTCACCCTGGCACTACCGATACAGCACTTTCAAAGCCCTTTCAAAAAAATGTACCCGAAGGCAAATTATTTACGCCTGAATTTGTAGCCAAGCAACTATTTGAATTAACAAACAATAACCCTGACTTAAAACTAAACGGTGAGCCTGCTTATTTAGACTGGCAAGGCTCAACCATACCGTGGTAAGGATTTTTAATGCATTTTACTAAAGCGCGTATAGACGCACTTGAAAAACATACCCGCACACATTTAATTAATTCCCTTTCGGGTTTTAAAAGCGCTAATTTAATTGGCACGCAAGACTTACTCGGCAATACCAACTTGTCGATTGTAAGCTCGGTTATTCACCTTGGGGCTAACCCACCGTTAGTCGCCATGATTATGCGCCCTCATAGTGTGCCGCGTCATACGTTTGAAAATATTTTACAAACGGGCACTTACACTATTAATCAAGTAAATAAGTCGATTTATAAGCAAGCTCATCAAACCTCAGCTCGGTACGATAAAGACGAGTCTGAGTTTGATGCTACAGGCTTAACTCCTGAATACTTAAACGACTTTGCAGCGCCTTTTGTAAAAGAAAGCCGCTTAAAGTACTCGGTTAAACTTGTAGAAAACCAACATTTAGCCATCAATGGGACTGAGCTCGTTATTGGCGAAATTATGGATGTTTTTGTTGATAAAGCCGCGCTGCAAAGCGATGGTTTCCTAGATTTACAAGCAATAGAAACAGTGGCAGTAACCGGGCTTGATAGCTACCACACAAGCAATAAACTCACGCGTTTACCTTACGCTAAAAAATAATATGACCATTTAAGAGGCTATAAACTATTAGCCTCTTATCGCATAACATTGAATTTTACCTTGGTATTAATCACACTAGCTAAAAATCCAAGGAGAAAAATATGACTACCATCGGTATTGGTACACAATCGAGCGAGCAAGCGTTGGCAAGCCTAAGTAATATGACGCAAACGCTAACCCCTATTGCTGCTGACGAACATTTAGAGCGCATAGCCAAAGCGCAAGCGTATATGCTAGCAAACAACATAGATGCAATTTATTTAAACGCTGGCACCAACCTTACCTACTTTACAGGCATGAAATGGTACGCGAGCGAGCGCATGGTTGGCGCGATATTACCCGCCCTTGGTGAAGTACAATACATTGCGCCTTATTTCGAAATTGGTTCACTAAACGGGTTTAAAGTAATAGAGGGGCCTATTCATGGGTGGCAAGAGCACGAAAACCCTTATGCACTTTTTGTTGAAGTACTAAAAAAACTAAACATTAATGAAAACGCAACCATTGGCATTGATGAAAGCGCACAATTTTTTATATTCGACGGCATTAATAAAGCGCAAACGGGTTTAACACTCATAAACGCACAACCTGTAACGGCGCATTGCCGTATGCATAAATCAATTCACGAGCTTAGCTTAATGCAGCGCGCAATGGATATGACCTTAGCCGTGCATCAAGCCACAGCAAGCATGCTTTATGAGGGAATAACCACCACCGAAGTAGAAGCCTTTATTAAGCAAGCACATCAAAAAGTAGGCGCACCAGGTAACTATTTTTGTATTGTTTTATTTGGTGTTGCAACGTCTTTTCCGCACGGTGTTAAAGACGCGCAAGTGCTTAAAAAAGGCGATATGGTATTAATAGATACCGGCTGTAAAGTACACGATTACCTATCAGATATAACCCGTACCTATGTATTTGGCGAACCAACAATGCGCCAACGCATGTTTTGGGATCATGAAAAAGCAGCGCAAATGGCTGCGTTTAATGCCGCTAAAATTGGTGCTACCTGCGAAGACGTAGACGCTGGCGCACGTACTTATTTAGCGGCGCAAGGGCTAGGTCCGCATTACCAAACACCGGGTTGCCCGCATCGAACTGGTCACGGCATTGGGCTAGACATTCATGAATGGCCATACCTAGTTGGCGGTGATAAAACCCCACTTGCCCCAGGCATGTGCTTTAGTAACGAGCCAATGTTAGTTATACCTGATGAATTTGGCGTACGTTTAGAAGATCATTTTTACATGACCGACAACGGCCCTCATTGGTTTACACAACCAAGTTATAGTATTGACGACCCATTTGGGCTTAACGCTTAAAACTGAATACCTTCAAGAGCAGCTGTTTAGTTGCTCTTTTTAGTTTGGTATTGATAAAGCTAAATTAATCCCAATATCCTTTTTTATACTTAGTTATAAGCAATCCTCAAAAGGATAAATATGAAAAACTTTAAAATTGATATCGTTTCAGACGTAATGTGCCCTTGGTGTGTAGTGGGTTATAAAAACCTAGAAACTGCACTAGAGCAACTTAAAGACGAAATGAGCGCAGATATTACGTGGCATCCTTTTGAACTAAATCCAGATATGCCAATTGAAGGTCAAGACTTAAACGAACATTTAATGCAAAAGTACAACCTAAGTGAAGAACAAGGCGACGAAAATCGTAAAAACATGTTCGAAGCCGGTCAGCGTGCTGGGTTTACCTTTAATTTTGATGGCAAACGCATCATGATCAACAGCTTTGATTTGCATCGTTTATTAATGTGGGCACGTGAAGAAGGTAAACAAACGAAGCTAAAACTCGCCTTTTTTGAAGCGCACTTCACAGATTTAAAATACTTAAACCAAGAAGAAGCGTTGCTCGACGTTGTTGAAAAAGTGGGTCTTGATAAAGAAACTGCGCGCGGTATTCTACATTCAGACAAATACGTACAAGACGTACGCCAAGAGCAAGACAACTTTAAACAGATGGGTATTACGTCAGTACCTACATTTATCATAAACGATAAATATGCACTTACTGGCGGACAACCAAGCGACTCATTCATTCAAGCACTTAAACAAATTAGTGAAGAAGAAGCTAAGCAAGACGCTTAATACACAAATAAAGTTTAAAATTAAGAAAGGCTGCACATTGCAGCCTTTCTTGTATATTCATCAGTGCAAAAAAATACAAATTTATTATTTACCTTGAATCTCTTTTGGTGTCATTATAGAAACGACATCTAAAAAATCGATAACAATACCTATAAAGGGATTTATAATGAAATATATAATTACAACATTGACGTCACTGTTTCTTTTAACCGCATGTTCGACAACACCTCTACCTGATAGCCCTAACTCTACGCTAATAATGCCCAGCCCTCCGGAGTATCCAATTAAAAGTGTCCGTGAAAAAATTGAAGGTAGTGTGACAATGTCTTTTGATGTAAATACATCTGGTAAGCCCATTAATATTAAAGTGATTAAAGCTGAGCCTGTGAAAATTTTTGATAAAGCAGCGATTCGCTCTCTTTCTAAATGGCGTTACGCACCTAAAGTAGTTAATGGTATTGCGGTAGTTGATGAAGACTTAGAAATGACTATAGATTTTAATTTAGCAAAATAATAACTAACTCATTTTGACTAAAAGGGAACATTCATTTGTGTCTTCATAATTTCCTTTATTTATTAATACTTATCAATAAAATAACCTAATTTATATGCGACTAAAAATGTAACTATCAGTATAGCCAAGGATATACTCAACCTTTTGAAGGCAATTAATTTCATTTCAATAGGATTCATTAAAGCAGCTAATAAATTGCCGAGCACACTTAAAAATGATATTAAGAATAAAAATAAAAGGACAAAACCAATAATTGTTTCAATCATTTAATTACCATGTATAGATCCTTGGTTGTTTAATAGCTGCTTCAATAATTAAAATAGACTGTCACGTTATTTGGACTAACAAAACTGTGCTACTAAATTTACTTTTTAAACTTAGAGTTCATCTTTTTCCTTTCCATTTTTCCCTAAGAAATAGGGGTAGGTGTAAGTGTTATTTAGCATTGGCATTGGCATTGGCATTGGCATTGGCATTGGCATTGGCATTGGCATTGGCATTGGCAGAAAATAAAAAACTAATAAATACTCTAAATAACATTTTATTTAATATCCTTATTAAAAATAAACCTCATCACCTAAAAACAAAAAGACCTGACTCTATTTATTTACTTTTTCTTGAAGCTGTAAATAAAATAAAAGTTATCACTTTTCTTATGTAAGCATAGGCCCTCTTTAGAAATAGGGTTACAAGTGTTTGTGAAGGTATTTTTATCTATATTATCCTTACTCTTGCTTGCTATAGCATAGGTAAACTTAAAGTCTTTAGTATCTTTTCTAATAACCTCTAAACCATAAATCCCATATGAGTTTCTTTTTCCAGATAAAACCCCAATTTCGCTTGCTATCTTAGTGATCTCATATAGCTCCACATCGATTTTTTTTAAATCACTACTGACTAAAGGAAAGTTGCTTCCTGCTATATATTCATTTGGGTTTTCTTTTAAATATTTCAATATTGCAATTAATTCTTTATGATTATTAGAAACTATTTTAGAAGCTATATTTTCACTTTCTAAAATTAAACTCTCACTTATAGCTTCGTAATTTTCATCCGCTCCACACGACACTAATAGAAAAAAACTGAATAATATGTAAAGTCTAAAAATCAACATGACTTACCCCTCCCATTTTTTCATATTCTGCCCATATTGGAATAAATTAAGATGACACCCACCCTAATTCTTAGTTCGTCAAAGTGTAAATTTAGGATAGGTGATGAGAAGGACGCTTGCTAAGACGCGTCAATTGCTAAACAGTTTAGATAAACTAAGTACGATAAAGCACTTTAATAACATGCCAGCCGAATTTTGTTTTAACTAGGTGAGGCTCTAAAATTGCGCCTTTAAACGCAATTTTATCGAACTGTGGAACCATTTGGCCGCGTCCAAATTCACCTAAGTCTCCGCCTTTTTTGCCCGATGGGCATGACGAATACTTTTTAGCTAAGGTTTGAAACTTTGCACCTTTACCCAATTGCTTAATAATATCTTCTGCAATTTCTTTGTGCTTAACCAAAATGTGAAGTGCATGTGCTGTGTTTGCCATTAAAAAAGCCTTTTATACCGTTAGCTAAAATTAAACGCGGCGATTTTAGCACAGCCACCTAAACCTAGCATCTACTTATAGCTAACCAATCTAATAATTGGCAACACTCAATAGTATACTTTAATTCACGAAACCTGATATTTGATCTAAGCAGCTATATTCAGGGTCTGAGAATGGGCTTAACCTAGTTACTTTCCTTATTCGTGGTGCTTTACTTTTTTCATGGTTGGAAATAACGCCCTCCACTAAAAGCATTCTATTGCTACAACGCTTAACAAACCCCTCCGTTACATCACCGTAAAATGGGAATACTAAGTATTGCTTTGACATATTCTCTAAAGCTGCACGATCTTCATAAAAATCAAGGTGTCCATAATATCCAACTAAGCACACTTTAGTTCCAATCAGCTCACTTTGATTCTTAAACAGTTGACCCCATGATACTTTTTTACATTCAATATTTTCCTGTAAAGGAAATGCTTTTACAGAAAAAACAGCTACTATTAAAAATAACAATTTAGACATAGATATAAATTTTTTCATATTTTCCTCCTATGTTTACAATAAGAAAAATTATACATTTGGCTTCTATTAATTTTCGGGGAGGATAGCCCTATAACGCATCCGTACACTCTAACCTGAGAGGCCTAGCCATTTTATAACCTATCAATTTGTATAAATTAATACCTCAAGATTAGCAGTAATCAACCAAAGGCAAGAAGAAAAAACCCTAACAGCTGACCGATGCATAAGCAGCTTATATTGCATCATTGCGGTTATTCCACTGCTTAAAGTATTTGTCTAATGGAGCACTATGATTCAAAACATTAGTAAATTTCTTTACCTGCGTTCAGGTTAAATAATGTTTAGCATCCTCTGGGTTGGGAATTCTGCAATACTGATATTTTCCAAATAACGAATACCTATTTAAAGCAACCCTATCGTATAACCAATTATTAAACCTATTTGGCAAAATACTAAATACGTTTGCTAGTTTATATGGGTAACCTAGCTGCTTAACAACATTAAAAAAAGCATGGCTTTGCGTATACGCTTTACTGTTTTCTAGGTAAACCATTGAGGCATATTCACTTGTTGAAAAACCAAAATGTGTTAACAACAGTTCTCCTTTTGGAGATTGCACGCTGCATAATTTAAAAATGGTATTAGTGTCGTGAGCAATAATAAAGTTACACCACGCGCTGCAAAGCTTACATTGCGCATCAAATAATATAATTTTTTGATTTTGCATTAGTGTAGCTGCATCATCGCTCATAACACTTTCCTTAAATTAAGTACTAAATTACTGCTGCACCGGCTTTTTTTGTAACTTGCGCTGCAAAGTACGTCTATGCATATTAAGTTGCCGCGCGGTAACCGACACATTGCCATTATTACTGTGCAGTACTTGTTGAATATGCTCCCACTCTAAGCGCTCCGGCGACATAACTGCATCATCAATAACATTCGATGCCGATGCCACAGGCTCGGTGTTAAGCGCTTTTAATAATGTTGCCATATCAACCGGTTTAGTAAGGTAATCGTTTGCGCCTAAACGCATTGCCTCTACTGCGGTTGCTATACTTGCAAACCCAGTTAGTAAAACAATATGAGTTTGGGGGAGCAAACTACGCAGCGGCTTTATGAGTGCAAGTCCGTTATCGTCACCTAGTTTCATGTCTAATAAAAAAAAGTCGGGCAATAGTTTACGCGCGGTAAGTAACGCATCACTTTGATTATGCGCCACCTCACAGGTAAAGCCCTGTTTAGTTAAACGCCTTGCCAGTGTGCTGGCTAAATTTATGTCGTCTTCAATTATAAGTAACTTCATGAGGCGTTATTCTCAGTGTTTATAATAGCGAGTTTAACTTTGGCAACAGCGCCGCCATCGGTATGGTTAAACAAGGTAAGTGAGCCATTTAAACGTTCAAAAGTAACATTTGATAAAAGCACAGCAATCCCCATCCCTTGATCGCTTGGCATAAGTTGCCCGCCCAGCTCTGCTAATTGCGATGATGAAAAGCCAGGGCCAAAATCGCGAATTAACAAGTAAACGTATTCACTATGTAAGTTATCTTGCTGCCAACTCAGCTCTAATTGAGCTTGACCTTGTTTTTGATTAGCGAGCGCGGCGTTTTGCAATAAATTTAAAATAGCAGGCAATAACATCGCATCACTCAATAGCGTTGCCGCAATAGGTGGCGTAATCCATTTAATTTGTTGATAAGGGTATTGCAGTAAAAGTGTATCTGTAATTTGTGTTTGCAGTTGCTTTACCGTCACATGTTCTTGTGAATTTTTAAGGCGTAACTGCTCCGAGAGCTTTCTAAAGTCGTTAAGTTGTGTACTGCACTGAGTAAGCGGCGCTTGCATGTGCTTAATAATAGGATTGTTTGGTTGCTCTTCTAATAGCTCTTCAAACAAGAACTGTAAGTTTGCAATTGGGGTCGCTAGTTGATGGGTGATTTGTGCAGCGGCCCCATCAAGGGTAACAAGCTGTTCATTACGCAATTGTTTTTCACGCACGTTTGCAATAATTCGCTCTCGCTCTTTAAGTGCCCTGCTCATTGCGCCAATCACTAATGCGATTACGCTGGCACTTAAAACAAAATTGACCCACATGCCAATAAAGTGACCACTCATATTCATTTGATGCATACTGTGATCGGGCATCTTAATCAGTAGCAAACTGTATGCGGCAATGGCTAATACCGCAATATAAGCTAATCCTTTTTCTCGCAGCGTAACAGCAGCTATCATTATCGGGAGCAATAACAGTGATACAAATGCATTAGTTGCACCACCGCTTAGCGATAGCAAAACCGTTAAAAATAGTACGTCGGCAGTTAGCTGCATCAACATACCCAAAGGTTTAGCACGGCTTACATTACGATAGGCAAACAGGCTAATAAGCTGAAACACAGCCTCAACGGCAATAACAATAAGTAAAGGCAGTAATGCAATTTGATGTTCTAATAAAAAATAAACGCTAAGCACCGCAATTAATTGCACCGCAATTGCGCCGCTTCGCAGCATTAATAATCGACTAATGGTGGGGTCGGTACGCATTAACAAGAGGTTATTGCCCAATCAAATGTTTAATAAGGTTATTTTAACGGTTATATGATTTTTAATCATCATCCATCGAAATTGAAAACGGCGCACAAGGCGTTCCTTGATGAAACACCATTTGCCATTGCTCGCCTTGTTTACGCCAAAGCGACATACGCAATGAATAATTAAATTCACTGCGAGCAGAGCGCCTATAAGCAGCTTGATAACTAAGTTGCACTACATCATCGCTTAGCATTCGGCCCTTAAAATGCTGATTATAAAACTGTGGCACAACCTCGGTAGGTAAACGAGTTAGTACTTGGTATTTATTAAATGTAGTGCCATTGGCAGCAATTTCGATAAATTCATCATCGAGTAAAGCATCTAATGCGCGCTCAGATTGGCGAACTTCTGGGTCGAGTAACTGGCGCTCAGCGTCAATTAAATGATTAAATAACGACACTTTTATTTTGCTGCTCATAACCTTCCCTATTGTTTATAAACTTGCCCGGCTTTCATAACAAATTGCACGTTTTTAAGTACGTCGATATTTTTAAGCGGTGAGCCATTCACACTGATAATATCTGCTTGTTTACCAACACTCAAGTCGCCAATGAGTGCGCTTTGCCCCAGCAGTTTAGCTGCATGTATGGTTGCTGATTTAATAGCTTGGGCTTCGCTCATACCATTGTTTACCATTAAACTAAATTCGTTAGCATTGAGCCCATGACGCGACACCCCAGAGTCTGTTCCAAAAGCTATATTAACCTTGTTTTTCAGTGCAAGTTTAAACGAAGCCTGCATTTTTGGAGTCACTTCACGCACTTTGTCGGCTATTGCCGGTGGCATATTTGGATTTGTAAGCACCTCTTCACTTACCGTTGCACCCGCTAAAAGCGTCGGTACTAAATAAGCCCCCGTTTTTTTAAATAACTTTATTGCCTCTTTATCTAAATAAGAGCCATGCTCAATAGAATCTACACCGGCTTTTAAGGCCGCTTTTATACCTTGTGTACCGTGTGCATGCGCTGTAACTTTACGACCCAAGTGATGAGCAGTATCAACAATTGCAATCAGCTCTGCATCTGTAAGTTGTTGGTTAACACCAGCAGCGGTATTACTTAGTACTCCACCCGTGGCAGTAATTTTAATTACATCAGCGCCACTTTTAATTACCTCGCGTACCGCACGGCTACAATCATCCGCGCCATTACATATACCAATCCCGCCTGTAACCGCATCTGTAATATCTTTTCGATAACCGTGCATATCTGCGTGTCCACCGGTAGGCGATATTGTATTACCCGCTGCAAAAATGCGAGGGCCGTTAATATCATTTCGCTCAATAGCACGTTTTAGCGGAAATATTACTTTGTGATCGCTACCTAAATCTCGCACTGATGTAAAACCCGCATCGAGCGTACGTTGTAAATATTTAATTGAGCGCAAAGCATAATCGGCATCATATTCAGTTGCCCAGCGGTGAGGGTTTGCTTTAGCATCTCGCTCAAACGTAACGTGAACATGCATATCAATAAGACCAGGCATTACAAATTGATTTTTAAGATTTATAATATCGGCATCAGGTAGGTTAAGTTCTGCTTTTGTGAGGTAGCCGTTTTTAATGGCTGTTATTGAATTATCTGTTATGACTAACGTTTGCTCTGTTTTTACTTTTTGATCCTCGGATGCAAGTAAACTGCCCGCATAAATAATTTTATGCTGTTGAGCAAAAGCCCCATTTGCTATTAATGCCAGCGTTATTGCAGTGAATGTTGTTATTAGTGTTGTTTTCATACTTGCTCCTTTTTTGTACTAGCATTACCTTAAATAACCTGTAATTGCGAATATTTACGACACAAAGCATGCTATAAACTAGTCTTGAAAGCCGTTTTTTGGTATAACTCACCCATTAGTAATACATGTCAGACCACCTTAAGAGAACATACTATGCCTTACGCACATATCACTGGTTGGGGTAAATGCATTCCACCAGCAAGCATTAGCAACGATGAAATTAGTGAAATAGTTGATACCACCGACGAGTGGATAACCTCGCGTACAGGCATTAAATCTCGCCGAGTGAGCCATGTAAGTACCGCCGAGCTGGCAACCGTTGCAGCTAAGCATGCTATTGCGTGCGCAGGCGTTGATCCTAAAGATATTGATTTAGTAATATTAGCAACCTGTACACCTTCTACTGTTGTGGCAAATACCGCCTCACAAGTGCAAAAAAACATTGGTGCAACAGGCGCTGCCGCAATGGATACAAACGCGGCATGTTCGGGCTTTTTATATGCATTGCAAGCTGCTACAGCACAAATTCAAGCGGGTATGATCAAAAAAGCAGTGGTCATTGCCGCTGAGCGTATGACCTGGTACGTAAACTGGGCACGTCGCGATAGCGCTGTTTTATTTGGCGATGGCGCAGGTGCAGTAGTACTTGAAGCGACAGATACGCCAGCTGGTTTACTAGCAACCAAAACTGGTTGTGACAGTGAAGACCGCGATATTTTACACATCACTAACTTTGGTAGTGATTTAAATAAATATGAGCCAATTGGACCATCTGATTTATTATTTGAAGGTCGTGAAATTTTCAAACGTGCTGTTAAAGGCATGAGCGAAGCGTGCGACGATGTACTTAAACAAGCCGATTTGAGCCTTGATGACATTAATGTACTCGTTCCACACCAAGCTAACTTACGTATTATTCAAGCTATTCAGCATCGTTTAAAAGTACCTGACGAAAAAGTAATGGTTAACATTGGTGAGTATGGTAATACCTCTGCTGCTACGATTGCTATTGCGTTATGTGAAGCCGTTGAGCAAGGGTTAATTAAACCGCATTCAAACATTATGTCTGCTGCATTTGGTGCAGGCCTTACCTGGGCTGCAAGTTACATAAAATGGGGCGAACGCGTAACGCCTATTAGTGTAAGCGATGCCGCTTTACCGCCATGTGATAAAACCGGTTTAGAACTTGTAGCACCGGCCGTTAAAGCATGTAAAGAAGCGCAGCCAAGCTAACACAACATGTAGTAAGCAACATATAAAACGCACTTATTTAAGTGCGTTTTTGCTTTTTAAGGAATTAAATTTGAAACTTTTAGGTATTCACCACGCTGCGATTATTTGTAGTGACTATGCACGTTCTAAACACTTTTATAGCAATGTACTTAAACTTAACGTTATTAATGAGCACTTTAGAGCTGATCGTAATTCATATAAATTAGATTTAGCCATGCCAGATGGTAGCCAAATAGAGCTATTTTCGTTTGATGGAGCTCCCGCAAGACCAACCTATCCCGAAGCACAAGGCTTAAGACATTTAGCTTTTAAGGTAGCGGATATACAGATTGCAAAAACGTATTTAGAGTCGTGCGAAGTAAACGTTGAGGATATTAGAGTGGATGAAATAACCGGCAAAAAGTTTACCTTTTTTGCCGATCCAGATAACTTGCCACTTGAGCTTTATGAGGTTTAAAACTCATAAGCTCAAGTTCTTACTATTGAATCAAAAACTTATTTATTAAAACGATTTTGTAAGTAGTTAAATACAGCACGAATACCTAATGCTTCACCACCCGTTGGGCGACCTGGTAATGCACGTAAGTTCCACGCCATTACATCAAAATGTACCCACGGTGTTGTTGGTTCAACAAATTCTTTTAAGTAAAGCGCTGCAGTAATAGCACCACCAAACGGTGTACTTGCGCAGTTTGCCATATCGGCTACATCACTTTTTAGTAAGCTTTTATATTGCTCAAACAACGGAAGTTGCCAAACAGGATCATGGACACTTAAACCTGCATCAATAATACCGTTTGCTACATCGCGCTCTGTTGAGAAAAAGCCCGGAAGCTCCGTGCCTAACGCAACACGACATGCACCCGTAAGGGTAGCAAAATCAATAATTAGCTCAGGATTATCGTTTTGTGCTTCGCTTAATGCATCACACAATACTAAGCGCCCTTCTGCGTCTGTATTATCAATTTCGACCATAATGCCTTTGCGTGTTTTAACAACATCGCCAGGGCGAAATGCATTGCGCGATACTGCATTTTCAACAGCAGGTACAAGCACTCGTAATCTAATTGGTAAGTTAGCTGCCATAATAAGCTGTGCTAGTGCAATTACGTGCGCCGCGCCACCCATGTCTTTTTTCATGTTACGCATGCCAGAGCTTGGTTTTAAATCAAGTCCGCCTGAGTCAAAACATACGCCCTTACCTACTAGTGTAATTAATGGAGCATCTGTCGCACCCCATTTTAAATCAAGTAAACGCGGTTTATTTTCGCTTGCACGACCCACCATGTGAATAGTCGGGTAGTTTTGCTCTAGTAACTCATCGCCAATCCACTGTGAAAATTCGCCATTGTAAGTTGCAGCTAAATCTTCCATTACTTGCGATAAATGTTGCGGCATCATGTCTACCGCTGGCGTATTAACTAAATCACGTGCAAGTGTAATGGCATCAGCTTGTTGGCTAATACGCTCAAACAACGCTTTATCGCTAATGGCTAATTGCGCTTTTGCTGTTGGTTTTTCTTTATATTCACTAAATTCGTAACCACCAAGCACAAACCCTAAAGCAACTTGCTCTACAAAAGCGCTCTCACCTTGAATTTGATAAGTACCAGTAGGAAGTGTATTTGCTAAATTACCCGCAGCCCAAAAATCATCGCTACTTTGCATTAAACAAAATACCTGGCTTAACTCGCCCGTTTTAGCATCAGGGATTAAAGCAACACCTTGCTTTTCGAAACCTGTATTAGTTAACCAATTTTGTATAAATGCAGGCTGCTGTGCTTGCCAGTCAGATAATTCGTTTTTAAGAATAAAAGATAAAGGAATACCAGAAGATGTATGACGTAGTAATGCACTCATTAAAAAGCTCATATAATATAAAAATGGTACTTAAGAGCATATCAATAAGCGCACCTAAAAGGTATCGCTAATTTGAAGGGATTTTAGCTACTTTTTTAAGCTATTTTTGGATTCTTGCTTTTGATTTTCTTGATCTATTTTAGCATCAAGTTCTTTAATAGATTTGTTCATATTAAACGAACTTGGCAGTACATCAACTCCCACTAAACTCCCTAATTTAACAACTAAAGGAATTGTAAGCGGGGCAAAAGGTAATACTGCAAACACACCGAGCCCTAACCCTTTTAAAATATCAACAAACTGTTCATTAGCGCGTTTTAACTCCTCTTTACTTGTTTGGCCTTGAGTGTAGCGCCTATAAATAGAGAGCATTTCTTTGGTTTCTTGTTTTTCTTGCGCAAGTGCAATTTTAAGCGCCACCATAGCACGGCGAAAACGCAGCTGTTGGCGTTTTTTACTAATTTTAACTACCCGCCAAGGTGCACGGTGAATAACTTTATATAATCGCATAACTTTTATTTTTACACAGCAGCACGGGTTCACAAAGAATAATTTACTTACAACATCCTTTAACTTATCCTTTGCACCAAATTAGTATTAAATACATACAACAACACTGAATATGACAAACCAACTACCGCAAAAACCTGAAAAACCAAAATCTGATGAATGTTGTGGTGGTGGCAGTTGCTGCCCCTGTGTGTGGGATGAATATAAAGAAAAATTAGTGGCTTGGCGCTGCATACAAAACATTAAAAAACACAAGGAAGAAACAAATAAATAACATTTTAATATTTCCAACGCATTAAAATTCCTCTTAACAACCCTATTTGCACTTATTTAGTTCATTTCCACTTCACTTTGCACCACTGTTGCATTTTTTATTAAATTGAACCTTTTTGTTATCAAACGGTTAATTAACAATTGCTCTCCTCGTTTTTTACCTATAGTCTGTAGATAGGACTTCACAAAAAGTAAGCTTAATTGATTAGGCTTTTGAGGTAAGACCTCAAACTTATGTGAAACAAAAATTAAGTAAAAAATAAATGATGTGAAATTAGCATCAAAAATAAGAATTATTCTAACTGGGGAAAATTAGAATGAAATTAAAAAATAATGCGCTAAACCAAGCAATCAAATTTGCTTTAGCTACAACCACTGCAGGGTTGTTTTTTTCGGGTTCTGCTATTGCAGCAGACGAGCAACAGCAAACTAAAGTAAATAAAAACGTAGAGAAAATTGCCGTAGTAGGTACGCGCTCAGCTCCACGTTCAATCGGTGACTCACCAGTTCCAATCGATATTATTGGCGGCGAAGAATTAGAAAGATCAGGTAATACCGACATGCTTGAGCTTTTAAAAGGTGCCGTGCCATCTTTTAACGTACATCAAAATCCTATTAGTGATGCGGCCTCTCTTGTTCGCCCAGCTAACTTACGTGGTTTACCATCAGACAGCACATTGGTTCTTTTAAACGGCAAACGTCGTCATCGTGCTTCTGTAATTGCATTTTTAGGCGGTGGTATTAACGATGGCGCGCAAGGCGCAGATATTTCAGTTATTCCAAGCATTGCTATTAAACAAGTAGAAGTACTTCGTGATGGCGCAGCTGCACAATATGGTTCTGATGCAATCGCCGGTGTAATGAACTTCCAACTAAAAGACGCTTCTGAAGGTGGTAAATTAGAAATCCGCCATGGTCAATTTTATGAAGGTGATGGCGATACAACACAAGTGTCGGGTAACGTGGGTTTACCGTTTACCGACAATGGCTTTGCTAATTTAAGCTTTCAATATAAAACAGCTGATGCAACAAGCCGCTCAGTTCAACGTGCCGATGCCGCAGCACTTTCAGCTGCCGGTGTTCCTGATGTATCTTCTCTTGCACAAGTATGGGGCGCACCAGAAGTAAACGACGATATTACAATTTTTGGTAACGTAGGTTTAGAGCTAACAAACGATTCTGAATTTTACATGTTTGGTAATTACTCTGAACGTGATGTACGTGGTGGCTTTTACTACCGTAACCCGCAAACACGTTCTGGCGTTTACTCAAATGATGGTGGCGAAACACTACTTGTTGCAGATTTAACACCTGATATGAGCGCTAACTGTCCTACTATTGCAATAACAGATGGCAACGTATTAGATGATCCTGCTTATATAAATGGTGTAGCGAACAACCCAGATTGTTTTGCCTTTAACGAAACGCTTCCAGGTGGCTTTACACCTAACTTTGGCGGCAACATTACTGATACTTCTTTAACTATTGGTACTAAAGGGCGATTCACTGGTGGTTTCTTAAAAGATACTTACTATGACTTAAGCGGTACTGTGGGTTTAAATGAATCACGTTACTTCATCTATGACACGGTTAATGCTTCTTTAGGTGCAGATACACCACGTGACTTCAGTCCGGGTAAATATGAACAGCTAGAGAAAAACTTTAACTTTGATTTATCAAAGGGTGTCGACTTTGGTTTAGCTTATGATGTAAACATTGCCGGTGGTTTTGAATGGCATGAAGAAACATTCACTATCATTTCTGGTGATGAAGAATCTTACACAGCAGGCCCTTTAACAGCACAAGGTTTTGGTATTGGCTCTAACGGCTTCCCTGGTTTTAAACCATCACAAGCAGGTGAGTTTTCTCGTCGTAACTATGCAGCGTATGTTGATGTTGAAGCACCATTTACTGAAGATTTCTTAATGGGCGTAGCGCTTCGCTTTGAAGACTACGACAGCTTTGGTACTACAACTAACTACAAAGTAATGGCTCAATACCATTTAACTGAAGATTTAAATATTCGTGGTTCTGTAAGTAGCGGTTTCCGTGCACCTACAGTTGGTCAAGCTAACGTAAGTAACGTACAAACAAGCTTAGACAGCGGTGTATTACAAGATTCAGCGCTTCTTCCACCAACAAACCCTATTGCAGTGCAATTAGGTGGTACAGAGCTTGAGCCGGAAGAATCACAAAGCTATACACTTGGTGCTGTATACACAATCGGCGAGTTATTTTTAACGCTTGATTACTACAACATACAAGTAGATGACCGTATTAGCCAATCAGATAAAATCAACTTAAGCCAAGCAGATAAAGATACACTTACAGCAGCTGGAGTTCCTAATGTACAAGGTCTTGCTCAGGTAAGCTTTTTTACAAATGACTTTGATACAACAACTCAAGGTATCGATTTAGTTGCAAACTATACTGCTGAACTAATGGGCGGTAGCTCTACATTTAGCCTTGCTTATAACTGGAATGATACTGAAGTAACTCAATTTAGTGAAATTACAGGTGCGTTTAAAGTTAAACGCTTAGAAGAAGATTTACCTAACCATCGTGCAACGTTCACATTGTCTCAACAATGGGAATCAGTTTCTGCATTTGCTCGTGCAAACTACTACGGCGAATACCAAGGTGTTCACGTTGATTATGATGCAACAGCTAAAACAGCAGATGCTGCAGTCACTATTGATGCTGAAGTAACTTACTTCTTAAATGAATCAGTTAGCTTCTCTGTAGGCGCTCAAAACTTATTCGACCAAGATGCTGAAAAACTTGATTTTGCAGATGCAACGGGTATCCCTAATAACAACTGGGGTGGTCAGTTCTACGAAACATCTCCGTTTGGTATTAACGGTGGCTTTTACTACGCTAAAGCAACATATACTTTTTAAACTATTTTCATGAAGAACCAAAGGCGAAATGTTAAAGACATTTCGCCTTTTTAATTTTATAGTTAATAAAAATAATAATGAACAATACCAATTGCATTGAATAAGTGTTCTATTATAGCGCTCAGAAAATAGCGTAATAACAAGGCGAAAACTATGATATGTAGTTGCTCTATATGAATAATTTTTAACGCAGTGAGTTCGCTATTTAATGCGATAGAATGATTATTTTTTTAATAAAATTGGTATAACTATGTTACTTAATAAAGCCAACCAACTACTGCAACAAAATAAACTCAAAGAAGCTGAGTTTCATTTTAAAACGCTATTAAATAGTAACCCTGAAAATGGTGAAGCTTTATTTGGCTTAGGCAGAATTGCCTTACGACTAGAACGTTATGACGCTGGCGTATACCTACTCCAAAAAGCCTGTGAGCGCTTGCCTCATATGCTTGAACCATTACACGCCCTTGCTGATGCATTTAACGGTGTTAATTCGCCAAACGATGCGTTAACGGTGCTCGAATACGCTAAGAAATTAGCAAGTCATAACCCAGAGCCTCATTACTACTTAGCACAGCACTATTTAACACATGGCGAGTTAGATAAAGCCCATACAACCTTTGCTCATGCACTCAGTATTGGGGTATACCCTGTAACAGCTTATATTTTATTTGAACTTGTGCAGTTAGGCCGCTTTGATAAAGAGCATAATTATGTAAGTAATTTGCATCACTTATTAACTCAAACGAGCAATTTACGCTTAAAAATGGTGTGTTACTACGCATTAGCAAACAGTTACGATGCACTTGAAGATACCGAGCAAGCATTTAATTATTTTATATTGGCGAATAAATTACAAAGAAAATTAAGTGAATTTAACACTAAAGATTTAATCCCTTTTTACGATGAAATAATAAAATACAACACCGAGGAATTTATTGCCTCCGCCGATAAAAAATTTACCCGTAATATTACACCTGTATTTATTATTGGTATGCCTCGTAGTGGCTCTACCCTCCTGGAGCAAATATTGGCAAGCCATAGTCAGTTTTCGAGCCTAGGAGAAAGTACGAGTATTAGTAATAACGCGGTTGCTTTTATCGAACAAAAAACGGGAGTTGCTTACCCGCAATGTTTAGCGCATTTAACACCTGACTTAATCAAAAAAGCCCGCGAGCTTTATATCACAACATTAAAAACAGCATCGCCCATCAGACCTTTTATAATAAATAAACTGCCGAGTAATTATCAGTCGCTCGGACTAATATATATCCTATTTCCAAATGCCAAATTTATAAATTTAAGTCGTAATTTTAATGCTACTGCGTTTTCTATTTTCACTAATTACTTTGCCGAAAACGAGCCTTATTTTTGCTCACTACCTGAGTTTAAGCTTTACCATAGTGTGTATGAAAAACTGATGAGCCATTGGCACTCCTTTAAAGGTATGCCAATTTATGATGTCAGTTACGAAGATTTAGTGAGCAACCCAAAAGAGCAGCTAACGCAGTTACTTGGCTTTTTAAACTGTCATTTTGAAGAGCGCTGCTTAGCGTTTTATAAACAAAAAACACCGGTAACCACGTTGAGTAAACATGCTATTCGCCAACCTATTAATAACGCCGCAATCGCTAAGTGGGAGCGTTACAAAACACCTCTTTTAAAGTTACTTGATGAGAATTAATCGGACGTGCTTTAAACCAATTAAGTAAATCTTTAAATTGATCATCACGCGCACTTGGGTTGGTAAGCATATTAATATGATCGTAATCAAAATTATGCCCGTGTTTACGACCGTAAATTCGCATTTGTTGAATGCCAGGCCCTGATTCGTCCATAAACTTTTGAATATCGATTGGTTGCGCTAATGCTTTATCTTTTACCGCAGCAATATGAAGCGTTGGCGGTAAATGCAGGTTGTTTAGCGCTTTTGCATAATCAAAATTATCATCAGAATCTATCCATGGCTTCTTTTTAGCCCATTGCATACTTTGATAATGCGACTTTTGAGTTTCGTTATCGCTTCCCCACTTATAACCTTTAGCATTTAAATAGCCGTGTTTTTTAGCAAGTAAAGGTGCCATAAAATACCAAATTAAATTGGCTTGTAATAATTTTTGAGGATGATTATTAAATAAAGAACGCTTAGAGCCAAAATACACACACGCTTTTACATCATTAATATATTCTGGAAAACGTGCAAACGCGCTGTTCATCAATACCCCGCCCCAAGAGTGAGCGACCCAGTAGTCAGGCTTCTTGCCTTCAATCAACTCTATTTGCTTAATAAAGGCTGGAATATCTTCTAAAATGGCCTCGGTTTGCCCGTACTTAGCGTCACTTGAAATAATCGGCTTACTATCACCTCGGCCACGTAAATCAGCCACATAGCATCGGTACCCATGCTCAGCCAAAAAAGGGGCAAGCCCTTTATTAGAATGGGTGTAAAAAATTTTACCGTTTTCTACAGCTCCATGCATAAAAAATACGACAGGCCCTTGCTGATTATCATCGCTGATTCGACGTAAATGAAGTGTTTGGTGAGCGTCTAAATTGATAATTATTGATTGCTGAGAAATCGCCACAGTTATTCCTTTTTATTATTTTCAACTCATCCTACCAGCAATATTAAATATACCAAAGGAAATGTCTGCACTTTACTCATCAGCATTTGTTACAATCACCACATCATATCTGTTGTTAAAATGAAGCCATGAAAGAAAATAAAGCACGTTCAAAATTACACCCTCGTAACCTACATAAAAATGGGTACGACTTCGATTTATTAACAACAGAGCACCCTGCTCTACTGCCTTTTGTTATAACCACACCTGCAGGTACTAAAAGTATTGATTTTAGTGATAACAAAGCCGTTAAAACACTTAATCAAGGGCTTTTAAAAGCTCACTACAATATTGATTTTTGGGATATTCCTGAGCATAATTTATGCCCACCTATACCTGGGCGTGTTGACTACATTCATTACTTAGCCGACTTATTAAGTGACGATAACCAACAACAAATACCTTTAGGTAAGCAAATTAAAGTGCTTGATATTGGCACTGGCGCTAACTTAGTTTATCCGCTTACTGGTACAAGTGAATATAAATGGCATTTTACAGGGACTGATATTGATGCAGCCTCAGTAAAAATAGCAAAACAAATTGCTCAGTTTAATGGTTTAAAAATAACCCTAAAACAACAAAAAAACGCATCACATATTTTTAAAGGCGTTGTAAATCAAAAAGATCTATATCATTTAACGCTCTGTAACCCTCCGTTTCATGCAAACGAAGAAGAGGCAAGTAAAGGCAGTGAACGTAAATGGAGAAACTTAGGAAAAACACCCAGTAGCACACTTAACTTTGGTGGCCATAATAATGAATTATGGTGTGAAGGCGGTGAAGTACAGTTTATCTCTAATATGATTAAAGAAAGCGAAGACTTTGCAGAGCAAGTACTGTGGTTTACGTCGTTAGTCTCTAAAAAAGATAATATTGCAGCCCTTGAAGAGGTATTAAAAGCCCACCCAATAGCACAATATAAAATAGTTGATATGGCACAAGGTCAAAAAATTAGCCGCTTTATTGCATGGAGCTACTTTGATAAAGAAACCCGTGAACAAATTTGTAGCGAGCTGGCTTAGTACCAATTTTATTAAAAACAATAAAAAGGATAAGGCAATCATGATAGATTTTCGATCTGATACAGTTACAAAACCAACAAAAACAATGCGCGATATTATGTACAACGCACCGGTTGGTGACGATGTATATGGTGATGATGAAAGCGTTAACCAACTAGAAGCCTATGCGTGTAAGCGTTTTAATTTTGAAGCCGCACTTTATTGCAGCTCAGGTACACAAGCCAACTTACTTGCAATAATGGCGCATTGTGAGCGAGGTGACGAATACATTTGTGGCCAAAATGCTCACAACTATAAGTTTGAGGGCGGCGGAGCAGCTGTTTTAGGGTCTGTGCAACCACAGCCTATTGAAAACGATGCTGATGGCAGTATACCTTTTAGTAAAATAACGACCGCTATAAAACCAGACGATTGTCATTTTGCAAAAACGCGATTACTTAGCTTAGAAAATACCATAGGCGGAAAAGTACTCCCGCTTGAGTACTTAGCCCAAGCTCGTGACTTTGTTAATACACATAATTTAGCACTGCACTTAGACGGCGCACGTGCTTTTAATGCCGCTGTTGAGCTAAATATTGATATCACTGAAATTACAAAACACTTTGATTCAGTTTCTATTTGTTTATCTAAAGGATTGGGGGCGCCCGTAGGCTCTTTATTATTAGGCTCACCAGCACTTATTAATAAAGCAAGACGATGGAGAAAAGTACTTGGTGGCGGTATGCGCCAAGCCGGAATGCTTGCAGCCGCCGGGCAGTTTGCACTTGAGCACAATGTAGAGCGCTTAAAAGACGATCATGCAAATGCACGTTATTTGGCTAAACAATTAAGTGAAATCAGTGGTTTTAATGTAGATCTGAGTAACACCACTAATATGGTTTACGCAACATACACTAGCAGTATAAACATTGAAGAGATTGCTGAGGCACTTAAACAACAAGGTATACTATTTAGCCCAAGCAAGCAGCTTAGGCTAGTAACGCATTTAGATATTACGCGCGAAGATATTGATACATTTTTAAATGCTTTGTCGGCCCATATTTAACGCGGCTTTATAATGTTTGCGGCATACCGAAACATATCGGTCATTGCCGCCAATTTCTACTTGGTTACCATCGGCTATTGCTTCACCATTTTCATCGGTACGCAGTACATGGTTTGCTTTACGTCCACAGTGGCATACAGTTTTAAGCTCAACTAACTTATCAGCCCACGCAAGCAAATATTGCGACCCTATAAATAGCTCGCCTCTAAAGTCGTTGCGCAAGCCATAACACAATACCGGTATACCTAATTCATCAACCACATCGGTTAATTGCATTACTTGTTCTTTTGATAAAAATTGGCACTCGTCAACTAACACACAATGGCGTTTTTTTTCATTATTGAGTGATTGAATAAGATCAAAAACATCTTTCCTAGCATCAAATACATGCGCATCTGCTTGCAAGCCAATACGAGACGATACTTTACCCACGCCTTGTCTATCATCAATGGCAGCAGTAAGGATCACAGGTTCCATGCCACGTTCTTTATAATTAAATGCAGATTGTAATAACGTGGTTGATTTACCTGCATTCATTGCAGAGTAGTAAAAGTATAATTGAGCCATTGTGGTGCCATTTTATAAAAAGTGCGCTTATGCTACCTTAATATTAAATTAATACCAATTTACAAACGCGAATTTAATGAGGTTATTTAGGTGTTTGTAAGTATTTAATATACACAGGTGCACTTTCAAATTTTGATAGCCAATGCCATATTTCCCAACTTAGAGTGTTATTTTCTTCGTAGAATTTTTTTGAAAAAACAAGGTAACCATGGCTGGTTTCGTAAGGGGGATAAATAGGTTTGACATTATTACCCTCATACGGATAACTCGACACTTTTAAGCCATCAACTTGGCATAGATCAACGCTCGCCTGCACCACGCCCTTATCTAGCAACTCAAAAGCTTTGCTTTTAGAAAACGTATTATGAATAAAAAATGGCTCTTCTTTTAACGCGCTATTTAGTCCATAGCCATTAGGAATAGCTATCGTAAATGCTTTATTTTGAAATACTTCGCGAGTCTCCCATTCTTTATGAAATTTATAACGCCCTATAAGGCAGCTACTAAATTCACTTACTGCATAGTCATCTTGTAACTTACCTTGCTGATCAACAGGGTAAACAGCAACGTTTTCTCGTCCTTTGCGGTAACTGGCAATAACAGCATTAACTCGATTAAATTCTAAATCGCTTAAGCATCTACGCCATGGTTTTCTAACAAACTTAATCTCAACACCATCAATCGCTTTATCTAATAAACTTAAAACCTCAACTGAGGCATCAGGTTGATCAATAGGTATAGCCTTATCAACACCTAAAAATAGTGGTGCTGCGTTTTTATCTTCATAACAAAAAAGTAATTCTTTGGCCGTAACGCCATCGCAAAAAACAATACACTTCAAAACAAAAATATAAAGCAACGTTCTAATTTTCATAGTGATTTTTATTTATAAACTAAATCTACAGTGTAGTATGTAGAACTAAACATACAAAATATTCGTTACATTAATTTACATTAATCCTTCGTGTTTCAGCAACCAAAGCTTCCTATCAAGCCCACCAGCATAGCCCGTTAACTTTGCATTTGCGCCAATAATTCGGTGGCAAGGCACTATAATACTAATCGGATTTTTACCATTCGCAGCGCCTACTGCCCTCACTGCTTTTGGATTATTGAGTTGGTTTGCAATATAGCCGTATGTTTGCGACTTTCCAAAAGGTACCGTTAATAGTGCTTGCCATACGCTTTGTTGAAATGCTGTACCGTTTGTATCAAGTGGTACATCAAAAGTAGTGCGTTTTTTTGCAAAGTACTCATTTAACTGCGCAGCACAAATAAGCACCGCCTTGTTAGCGACTTGCTCAAATGGCGTATGAGGGTGCTCAACTGGAGGATAAAACCCAACGTAACTCACTCCTTTATCTGTCGCTTGAATAATTATGTCGTCTATAGGGCTCGAAATTGATGTTTGAATGATCATTATAATTGCTGCCAAAGTTGAAAAGTTAAGTAAGAGCGAAAAGGAGCGCTGTTAGCAGGTACGAAAGGGTTTGCCGCCGCTTGAGCTTTTTTAACACCTAAGTCGCCATCAAGTAATATATCGAGCTGGCTTTGCCCTCGCAACTTTGCATAATTTACCGTCCAAGGACCAATTCCCTTTAAATTAAGCCATTCGTCTAAATCGTCATTTTCAGGATTTAGTGCACAAAACTGGGCTAAGTTGTGTAGCGCATTTTTGCGTGCTTGTGGCATTTTAAAAAATGCAAAATCACTATTAGCAACAATTTTAGCTGTAGGAAAATAAACGGCATCGCCCTCTTTTTCGCCTAATTCGTCAACTAACTTTGTTACTAAATTATGCGCCGCAGTAACACTCACTTGTTGTCCGAGTACCGCCCTTATACCGGCTTCAAAACTTGACCAAATCCCTGGAAGCCTGAGCCCTTCACACACTGTAAACGCATTGTTTATATTGGCGCTTAAATGCGTTTCAATTAAATTAATATCGGCATCTAAATCAAGCACACGGCGTATATTATTTATAACAGGTTGTAAGTACACCGTATTGTCTATATTGATAGATACACTAAAGTGGTTTTTACTCGCTATAAATTCAGCGGTAAAGCTTCCTTTATATTCCTCACTTGCAAAAGTACGTCCGTAGCTCGTTTGTGTTATCCACTCCATTGGTTTTATCAAGCGCCTTTGTAAAAAACCCTGCAAAGCAGGCCAATTATAAGGCGGCCTAAATGGCAGGGTTAAAGTGAGTGTTGACGTTGGTTTTTTATCGCCACTGCGCAGCTTCGAGGGAGCTATATTTAACTGCTGTAAAAATGCATCATTAAAGCGCCTAATGCTTTTAAAGCCTGCGGAAAACGCTATTTCGGTAAGGGGTAAATGTGTTTCTTGAATCAGCTTCTTAGCAAAGTGACATTGGTTAAATAATCGATATTGCGTAATCGACACGCCAAAATACTGCTTAAACAACTGTCTTAAATAACGACTACTTACACCTAAACGAGCTGCTAATTTTTCGCAGTCGTGCTCGTCATTTTGATCTATTAACTGTTTTGCTCTAAGTGCAGTCGTTTTTGTACCCTGCCATGCTGCGCTGCCAGGGGCACTATCGGGTCTGCATCGTATACAGGGTCTAAAACCATCTTGCGCCGCGTTATGGGCAAACTGATAATAAGCAACGTTTTTTTCGTGAGCCGTTGGTGCAGGGCAAATAGGTCTGCAATAAATACCGGTACTTTTTACCGCAACATAAAAAAGCCCGTCAAAACGAGGATCGCGACTCTGACGTGCTTTTTGCCAATGTGAAGTGTCCATAAACGGCTCTATAAATTAAACCTTATAGAGCCTAGCTTATACAAAAAAAACTGTATTACTAGCCATATTCGGCACTCAACCAATAGCCAATAAATAACGCCTTTGTACTTCTTGCCAATTAATTACATTGTAAAATGCAGCAATATATTCAGGGCGTTTGTTTTGATACTTCAAATAGTAGGCATGCTCCCATACATCAAGTCCCAAAATAGGGATATTTCCCTGCATTAAAGGGCAATCTTGATTAGCACTATTTTCTACAATCAACTTTTCATCCGGCGTTACACATAACCACGCCCAACCACTACCAAATTGGCTAATTGCCGCGGCTGTAAATTGGTCTTTAAATTTATCAAAACTGCCTAGTTGCTCATTTATAACCTGAGCCACAATACCTTCAGGTTCACCTCCTCCTTGTGGGCTCATTACTTGCCAAAATAAGCTGTGATTAAAATGCCCTCCTACATGCTCTTGTACTGCTTTTTGCAAATTACTAGGCAGGCTGTTTATTCCCTTAAGTAATTTTTCAGCATTTGCGGTTGCATATACAGTATCTGCTAAAGCAGCATTGGCTTTATTGATATACGTTTGATGATGCAATGTGTGGTGAATATGCATAGTTTTGCTGTCTAAATGAGGCTCAAGCGCATTATATTCATAATCAAGTGCTGGCAATGTAAACGCCATAAATTACTCCTTTATTTTAATGTAGCAGGCTGTTTGTTGAGTCTTTAGAGCATAAGCAAAAATTCACTTGCTCTATTAGCTCAGGTAAAAAATGATAACGTCTTGCAAATGATACAAGTTCAGAGGAAGTTTTAATGTAATGATGCTTACTCACTTTTTGTATATCGTAATGAGTATGCTTAATTAATGAAGAGAGTGTTAAGTGTACTTCGCATAGCCATTTGCATGCATTTTCAGGCTGTTGCATAGCTATATAAGTATCAGCTAAATTATGTGACGCAACAACAAGTGCGGGTATACAGTGCTCAATAGCATGAATGACAGTGTTATTAATCTGAGCATATAAAAATTGCTGAAGAAGATGATCTGCAAGTGTTTTAGCTAATAAGTATTTATCGCGGGCTTCGAGAAGTGCACCTTGTTCAAATGCATAATTACCTTGCATTATATTCGACTGCCAAGGGCTTAATGCTTGATCAAGATAAAGTAAATCTGAGTGGGGTTGTTTTTGACTTGAGATCATATAATCATCTGCACGTTTATTTATGAGTGTGTATTTAACTTACACACCCACAAAACTAAATGCAAATGATTTTCATTAACTATTTAGCGAAGTCTAATAATTCCTGCCCTGTTAAGCGATATATAATCCATTCGTTTTGCGGCTTTGCACCAATGTTATTGTAAAAATCGATAGCGGGTTTATTCCAGTCAAGCACTACCCATTCAAAACGCCCACAGTTATTACTGATCGCCTTATTAGCTAAGTGTTTCATAATGGCTTTACCTGCGCCATTGCCACGGCTATCTGGGCTTACGTATAAATCTTCAAGGTATAGGCCATTTTTACCTAACCAGGTAGAGTAATTATAAAAATATACCGCAAAACCAATTGCCTCATCACCTTCTAAACAAATTATGCTGTGCGCAGTTGCACCTTCACTAAACAGAGTATCTAAAATTGCCTGCTCGTCTGTTTTTACTGCATCAGGTTCTTTTTCATATATGGCAAGTTCGGTAATAAAGTGCAAAATTGTTTTTGCGTCACTTGGTTTTGCATCACGTATTATAACGGGTTGGCTCATTGTATTTTTACCTTAAATATACTGCTCTAATTTATCTTTTAAAATATCTAATTGAATAGGTTTACTCAAGTAGTCATCCATTCCAGCTGTTATACAACGCTCTTTATCTGAGTTCATTGCATTTGCGGTGATAGCGATTATTTTAATGTTTTTATGCTGTATGCCCGCCACGCCTTTACGAATAGCAGCGGTTGCAGCAAAACCATCCATAACAGGCATTTGGCAATCCATAAGTACAAGCTTAAAATATCCTGAATCATGCGCTTCTAATATATCAATCGCTAATTGGCCATTCCCAGCAATAGTAACGTCACAATTAAGCTTTTTGAGCATTAATTTAGCCACCTGTTGGTTAATTGGATTATCTTCCACCAGTAGTATTTGGGAAGACTCCTGCATTTTTTCTTTTTTAAGTGACGAAATATAGCCTGACGTAACAAGTGGGAGCGCCTCGCCTGCATCATTACTCGTTATAACCGACAGTGCAGAAATTAAATCGGCAGTGGTTACTGGTTTAGGAAAATATGCCTGAAAGCCAGCATCAGAATAACGCTGCGCGCCTTCCATACCTGCAATACTAGTCATCATTACAAGTGGCATTGATTTATAATGTTCATGTGCTTTTAGTGCTTTACACAGCTCTATGCCATCCATTCCTGGCATTTGCATATCAAGCACTGCAATATCATACATGCAATTTTTATCTTTATATTGCTGCGCGCACATATCAAGTGCTTCGCGTGCATCACATGCGAGTGCAACCTTAGCGCCCCAATGTTCAAGCTGTTGTGAAATTACAATTCGATTTGTCTCATTATCGTCAACAACTAAAACTGTTAGCTCTTCCATATTAATATTAGGAATATAACGCTCTTTTTGATCTCCCGGAGTTAGCATTATAGTGGCGGTAAAGGTACTCCCTTTACCTGCTTCACTTGTAAGAGAAATTGCTCCTCCCATTAACTCACAAAGCTGCTTACAAATAGCCAGCCCTAAGCCACTGCCCCCGTATTCACGCGTTGTTGATGCATCTACCTGAGAAAAAGGGGTAAATAACTGCTGTTGCTTTTCTTCACTTATTCCTATGCCTGAATCTTTTATACTTGCAACAAATTCTAAACCTTGAGCCACTTTATTAATTTTGGCGCTTACCACAACCTCGCCCTTACTCGTAAACTTAACGGCGTTACTCAGCAAATTAGTAAGTACTTGTCGAATCCGCCCAGGATCTCCGCATAACTGCGAAGGCTCTAGCGCTACCAAATCTAAAATTATTTCTATACCTTTTTCTTGAGCAGTCAATGCTTGTGCGGCAGCAACTTCGCCAATTAAATCACGTCCATTAAAGTTAATCTCTTCAAGTTCAATTTTACCCGCTTCGGCTTTAGAGAAATCTAAAATATCGTTAATTACACCCAATAAAGAGTGCGCACTTGTTTTGGCTATACCTACTTTTGTTTCTATTGGTTTAGGGAGTGACTCTAATTGAACAAGTTCTAGCATACCGAGTACACCATTCATTGGCGTTCTTATTTCATGGCTCATGGTTGCTAAAAATTGGCTCTTCGCAATGGCTGCATCTTCTGCTTTTACAAGGGCTACTTTTAACTCCTCACTGATTACTTTTCGTTGCTGAGAAATTAAAGTACTTCCCACTAAAGTAGCCAATGATCGAAGATACGTTTCTTCACTTTGCGTCCAATTGTGATGTTCGCCTACCGTTTCAGCGCACAAAATACCTAAATTACCATCACCAGTTGCTATTACTGCATCAAGCATCGATTTAATATTTAATGGCTTTGTATACGCTTCTATAAAATCAACAGTTGCTGGGTGCGTATAAACATCATCAATGGCTACTAAGTTTTGCTTATAAATGGCGCTATAATATGCAGGGTAGTCTTTAGCAGTTAAAACAGCATCTGTATCTACAAACCCTTGTCCATCTATGTATAAACTATGACATGTCATTACATCTCGTTGATCGTTAAAAATCCATACCGACGCACGTGCAACATTTAGCACTTCGCACATAGATTTAACGGCTAGCTTTTTAACTTGCTCTACATCACTATTTTGCACTTCAGGTGCGACTGTAAGCGCGGCTAAATTTTTGTTATAGCGGTTTGCTTTTTCGCTTTCGAGTTCAAGGCGCTTATGTGCATCAATACTTTGAAATGAGCCAAAAACACGTACGCATTTACCATCTTTAAGCTCTGCTTGGCCCATTGATTTAACCCAACGCTCTTGCCCCGAATAGGTCAAAATAATAAGCTCTACACTCCAGCTTTCACCTAAAGTCACAGCGCATTCAAATAAGGTACTTATAGTGTCTCGGTGTATTCCTGGTTTATAAAAATCAATAGCAGTATCTATCCTCGGCTCAAATCCCTCTGGTACTTCGTGGATAACCTTAACTTCATCAGACCAATAAAGAGTATGCGCATCTAGGTCCATCTCCCATGCACCAATCTGGCCTTGCTTACTCATTGATTCAAGCAGGCTTTGCTGACGGCTTATTTTTAATTGTGTATTGTAACGTTCTGTAATATCTAAAATAAATCCATCTAAATACAATATATTGCCATCATCTGCGTAAATCGCTTGGCCTTTTTCGTTTACCCAATGCAAAGAGCCATCGCGGGCTTTAATTCTATACTCAACAGACCATGACTGCTTAGCGCTAACACAACGGACAATTTCATCTTTTATTTTTTGAGAATCGTCTTCACATATTAAATCAAAGAAGCAAAGGTCTTCATTGTGTATCAACTCATCGGGTGAATAACCGGTTATTTCACTCGCTTGCTCGCTCATGTAAAGCATGCTTAATTTGTCATCAAACTTACACCTATAAATAATGCCAGGGATATTTGATACCAAAGATGCAAATCTGTCTCGGCTTCCTTGTAGCTCAAGCTCTGTAGATTTTCGATCTGATATATCTAAATGCGTACCGATCATGCGTTTTGGAGAACCATCGGTATTCCACTCAACTATTTTTGCAGTATCGAGAACCCAGATCCAATGCCCATTTTTATGTTTCATGCGGGCTTCACTAACATAATAGTCAGTCTCGCCGGAAAAATACGCTTGAAGTTTTTTCTCCGACATAGCTAAATCATCAGGGTGAGCGTAGGTATACCAAGTATCTATAGTACAAGGTTCAATATCACTGAGCTTGTAACCTATAATCTCGGCCCAGCGGTTATTAAATGTCACATTTTTAGTATCAATGTACCAATCCCAAATACCCACTGCTGTTGAGTCAATCACTAGTTGTAGCTGTGTTTTGTGCTGTTCAAGCTCTAGCTCTTGTAACTTAAGCGCTGTAATGTCGGTACGAATAGCAATATAGTTTTGTGGTATACCGTTTTCATCTAAAAATGGTGCAATGGTGGTATCTACCCAATAAAAACCACCATTTTTAGCTTTATTACAGATTTGCCCGTTCCATACATCACCGCGTTTAAGCGTTTTGTACATATTTTTAAAGAATTTTTTTTCGTGTTTACCTGAATTTAATAAGCGATGATTTTCGCCTATTAATTCATGTTCGTCGAAACCACTGATCTCACAAAACTTCTTATTTACAAAAGTAATAGTGCCATGTAAGTCAGTTACCGCAACAATGGCATGTTCATCTAATGCACTTTTTTGTTCTGCTAATTGTTTTAATGCAATTTGAAGTGCCGAACGTTGTTTTTGTAATATACTTTGTTGTTCTTCTTTTACGGCTACTAACTTACGTAAGCCCAATGAAAGCTGATTAAATTCAATGCTATCGTTTATTATTGGAACTTTAACTAAATCGCCTTTTGTAATATTTTCGACAATTTTAGCTAAGTTAATTAAAGGCTGAGACAGCCGGCGACCAAACCACCACGACAACGTTAATATCAGCAGTAAGGCACCTGAATTAGTTAATACAGCGAGCTGCTTATAATAATTAGCACCTTGTAGTGCAACTTCTTTTGGTTTTGATACAAGTAGCTGCCAGCCAGACTCATTTAAAAACTCTAATGAATTAATATACCCATATAAAGTGACTTCATTTTTATCAATATAAGAAAAAACACGTTGTGTTGGTGAGCCATTTGGAGAGAAAAATGATGGTTGGGTATCGTCTGAAATATTACTTTTTTGAATTTTATTATTGTGCATAACATAAAATGTTATGTCTTTATTAGCAGCGTGTATTTTACTTAGATTATTTAATAAGCCATTTAAATTTATAGCTGCAAGCAATATTGCTTGTAGCTTATTTTCATCATTTAATATCGGTAAGCCAATAATATGATATTCACGCCCTGAGGCAGTCATTGACTGGAATTGGATTTTACCTGTATTTATAATCCCAGAACGTATGTTATTAAAGCGCGGCTCTTTAATAACATTTAAAAAAGGTGATGAAGGTAGTGAATTAACGAGGTTTACATCAATAAGCTCTACATGATTAACAAAATCATACTGCTCAATAAATTGATTAATTAATTTTTGCTTTTTATTGGGGCTGATATCAAATTGTGATCTAAGCAAATATAAATCTTTAACATGGTCTGTAAACCAAATATCAGCAAATTGCTTACCTATATTATTAAGCTCGTTAAGTTCAGTGTCTGCATTTTGTTTAAGCGTGCTATTTACATGTTCAAGACTAAACCACGTAAGTATACAAAGTGGCCCTAAGGCTATAATTATAAAGGTTATAATTAACTTACTTCGAACAGACTGTCCTTTACCTGTTAATTCACCAAAGTTTAAACCTTTGTCCATGCTTAATATCCAGCAACTTATAATCATTTAATATTACTTACATTAATGCACTAAATATATAAAGACGCAAGTTTTGAGCGGTAAACTCCTTAAAAACTGGGTATTTAGCGTTACAATCTTAAATTCACATTTTTTAAAAAATACGCCTTTATTACTAACTTATAATTACACTTGCTTACGCTACAACTTCTGTAGCTGTTTTAAACTCCTCGTGATATAAGCAGTATTTAATCAATGCGTTTGAGGGCATTATGGCGCACGATCACTCACATAGTCATGTAGACGAAAACCAAAGCAATAAACAGCTCACCGTCGCTGTGGTTATTAATGTATTGCTAACCGTAGCCCAAGTTATTGGCGGGATATTTTCGGGCAGCTTGTCACTTATAGCCGATGCCCTTCATAATTTAAGTGATGCTGCCGCTATATTTATAGCCTTGGTTGCACGTAAAGTTGGTAATAAGCCTGCTGACGGCACTCATCATTTTGGCTATAAACGCGCTGAAATACTTGCCACACTTTTTAATAGCAGTACATTAATATTAATTGGCGTGTATTTAATTTTTGAAGCCATTTCGAGCTATTTAAACCCTCAACCAATTAATGGCTGGATAGTTGTGTGGGTGGCAGCAATAGCGTTGGTAATTGATTTAGCAACAGCGTATTTAACCTACCGAGCTGGAGCAAATCACAGTATAAATATAAAAGCGGCCTTTATTCATAACGTATCAGATGCAATGGCATCTATTGTTGTTATTATTGCAGGCACCTTAATTATTTTATACCAATGGTATATTGTTGATTTAATTGCCACTGTGCTTATTTCTGTGTATGTAATTTATCATGGCATTTTACTATTAAAGCAAAGCTGCAAAATTTTAATGCAAGCAGCGCCTAGCAACATTGATACACACGCAATATCACATGCTATTAGCAATGAATTTAATATCGAATCGGTAGTTAGCATTAAGCTTTGGCAACTAGATGATAAAGAAAATTATTGTGAGCTTGTTATTAGCACTCAGCACTTAATTAATTTGCCAACAATAAAAAGCTTTTTACACGACAATTTTAATATCGAAAATTGCATAATAGAAATCCGACCAATCGCAAATTAAAGCCCAATTTAATGTTCTTAATAACAAGCTAAACCAAATACATAACTATTTAATTGAAAACAGCTCGTATTATCATTTACAATATTGCCATTAACTCATAATGAGATACCGTTTTTGAAACTTTGGTTACGTAGAATTCATTTAGGCCTTGCCCTTATTAGCGGACTATTTTTATTAATAGTGAGCTTAACCGGTGCTGTTATGATTTATGCAAAAGATATACAGCACTTAATAGAGCCTGCAAAATGGCAAGTAACACCACAAGAAAATTTAATGCCTTACGATGAACTTATACAAAATGTACGAGCTCAAACTAAGCAAAAAATCACTTTTTTTATGCCCGAACAAGCGCCAAACGCCGCATGGCAATTTAGGTTAGCCAATAAATATTACGCCAGTGTTAATCCCTACTCTGGGAGTGTACTAAACGTCTATGAATCAACAGATACTATTTATGGGTTTGCGATGGGATTGCATCGCTGGCTGTTGTTTGAAAACAGTAAGGGTGAAAAAACCTTTCGAAATTGGATGTCGGTGTGTGCATTGCCACTTTTAATAAATGTATTACTCGGCTTTTATTTATGGGTAAAGCCCAAAAACAGAGTTAAACGTTTAGCTATAAAACCAAAAGCCAAATTTAGAGTGCTCATGTATCAATTACATACAGTGCTTGGTGTTTACTTTTTTATACCCCTTATGCTTATTGCCTTTACTGGTATGGCATTTAACTGGAAAACACAAACTCAATCTGTATTAGAATTTGTAACGTTTAATAAAGTAGAACAAAGACCTGAAGCGCCAAAAATAATAGCCGCTTCTCAAGCTGCGTTAAACTACAATGAAGCAATTAAAAATGCAGAGAACGTATTTCCGGATGGTAAAGTATATAGAATTTACTTACCTAAAAATGATGACGAAGTAATTGCACTGAGAATGCAAAACCCTGGCGAAAGCCACGCTTACAGCTGGGTTTGGACTAACCCATTTACTGGTAAAGTATTAAACTCATTTGACGCCAGTAAAACCAACTTCACAACACAAGCATGGAACTTTAAGTATAAGTTTCACATTGGTGATTTTGCAGGTCCTATTGTGCAGTTTTTATGGTTATTAATAGCCCTTTCACTCGCATTTTTTATTGTAAGCGGTGTATATTTTTGGTTAAAACGCCATAAATGGAAATAAATCTCATTAACACTTGCGTCATTAGTTGATAATAATTACCATTACGTAAATTGTTATCAACTAAGACACCCCATGTTAAAAACTTCGCTTTGCCTTATTGCTGTTGCAATAAGTACTAACACGTTAGCAAATGAAAATAATAAAAATGAATACACTTCTGATCAGTTAGAGCATGTCATTGTATCTGGCAGCCGCATATCAGAGAACATTGACGAAGTACCTGCCTCGATTACCGTTATAAATCAGCAACAAATACAACAGCATTTAAAAGTAAGCTCAGAATTGGGGAGCTTACTCGCGCAAATGGTTCCAGGGCTTGCCCCAGATACAGGCAGTTCAAGTAATTCAGGACAAACACTACGCGGTCGTGCGCCATTAATAATGATTGATGGTGTACCGCAATCAACCCCTCTTCGTAATGGTTCTTTAGGCGTAAAAACGTTAGACGCCAGCGCAATAGCGCGCATTGAAGTCATAAAAGGCGCAACGTCTATTTATGGTAATGGTGCCTCAGGTGGCATTATTAACTACATAACAAAACAGGCTCGCAGTGATGGTAAACCTGAAGGTGAAATAAGTATTTCAAGCCGCTTTAGCGCTGTTAAATTAGCAGAAAGTGGCGGCGGTAGAATAGCGGCTGCAGTAAACGGAAAGCTCGATAAACTAAGCTACCTGTTAACGGCAAGCTATGAAGAAAACGGCGTACAACGCGATGCAGAGGGCGATATTTTAGGCTTGCAATATGGTTTATCAGACTCTGAAACTCAAAACTATTTTACCAAACTAACTTATGATTTTGACGACGAAAAGCAACTGCAGTTTAGCTATAACTTTTACAGCTCACAGCAAAAAACTGATTTAGGCGATGTTACTGGCGATGGCAATATAGGGGAAAAAACATACGCTATACACGTCCCCTTAGAGCTTCAAAAACAAGGTAAACCGCAAGGCCCAGAAGGCAACGAAAATATAACCCTAAAATATGTTGATTACGCGTTGTTTGAAAACACACAAATGACCCTCGATCTGTATAAACAAAATATAGAAAACGTATTCTTTTTCTCAACCGCTTTAGCCAATCTTGATGAAGGTTATAGCGGTGGTCAATCGGTTATTAAATCAGACAAGCAAGGTGCCAGAGCTACATTTAATAGTCAGTTTGATTTTGAAAACGTAACAGCCACCCTAATCTACGGTATTGATGCCTTAAACGATAAAACATCGCAACCTTTAGTAGATGGCCGTGTGTGGGTGCCAGAAATGGACATGGAAAGTGTGGCAGGCTTTTTACAAACAAAATGGGTAATAAACGACGACATTATTGTAAAAGCGGGTGTAAGAAACGAAAGCATTGATTTGAGCGTAAGTGACTACCAAACGCTAAAACTTTGCAAAACCGCATCGCAATGTTCAGTACCATTAAATGTGCGTGGCGACACCATTAATTACGATGCAACAACCTATAATGCCGGTATTAAATATAACTTAACCGATGTCTTTAGCCCGTTTTTTAGTTACTCACAGGGCTCTGATATTTCTGATATAGGTCGCTTACTTCGCGCTGCAACCGTTGACGACATTGCACTTATTCAAACACAAGCCTCAATAATCGACAATTACGAAGTTGGTTTTACCTCACAGTTTGAAAACGTACGTTTTGAATTTGCTCTTTACAGAAGTACCTCAGAGCTTGGTACAAGTAATGAGTATAATGAAGTAACAGGAGTTTACGAACCTGTGCGTGCGCCACAAGAAATATGGGGTTACGAAGGGTTAGTTAATTACACTATTACCCAAGACCTTAAGTTAAGCGCCACATACAGTTACGTAGAAGGTAAAAACACCGAAGCTGATGACTATCTAGGCGCAAGTCAAATTAGCCCACCTAAAGCAACAGCGAATGTAACGTGGCAAACAAATGACGAACTATCTCTTGCAATGAGCTTTTTATATGTAGGCGACAGAAAGCGTTTTGATAAAAATGCGCAAGGCCAATACTCTGGCGATCAGGGCCCTGTTAGTAGCTACAACACATTTAACTTAAGTGGCCAATACAATGTTAACGCTCAATGGAGTGGGTATTTTGGAATAGAAAACCTATTCAATAGTGATTACTACCCTGCCCGCGCACAGGCATACACCTACGGTGGATATAACATTAAAGGATTAGGCACAACCGCAACGCTGGGTGCTAAATATCAATTTTAACAAATAAACGCACGTAATAGGCATGCCCTGCATGCCTATATGCTCAACAAATCCCACATAAATAAACATCTCACTTTTTATCTAGGGCGTGTATTAGATGCTAATGCAAATAAAAAACTGTCCATAAACCAAGCAGTAACGCAAACTTAAATAAGAATCAAAACCAATAGTAACGCAATGATTTTTATAGAGAAAACTTGCAATATAGGTTATTTGTACTACACTGCATACAATTGAAATAGTTAAGGCGATTTATCATGAAAGGTAATCAAAAAGTAATCGATGCGTTTAATACATTGTTAGCTAACGAATTAGCAGCAATCGATCAGTATTTTATACACTCGCGCATGTATGACGACTGGGGTTTAAACAAACTATACGAGCGCCTTAACCACGAAATGGAAGAAGAAAAAGATCACGCAGACTGGCTTATTAAGCGCATCTTGTTTTTAGAAGGTGTACCAAATATGACTAAGCGCCGTGATTTACTTATCGGTAACGATGTAAAAAGCATGATGCAAAACGATTTAACACTAGAGCTTGAAGTAGTTGCGTGTGTTAAAGACGTCATCGCAATATGTGAAGAACAACAAGATTATCAATCTCGTAGCATTTTAGAAAAACTGTTATTTGATACCGAAGAAGACCATGTTTACTGGTTAGAGCAACAACTTGGCTTAATTGATAAGATTGGTTCTGAAAATTATCATCAAGCACAAATGGCTTAGTAGGAGCATATTATGAAAGGCGATAAAGACGTTATTGCAGCGCTTAATAAAGTACTCGCTAATGAGCTTGTTGGTATTAACCAATACTTTTTACATGCACGCATGTTTAAAGATTTTGGTTTCACTCAACTAGACAAAGCAGATTACAAAGTATCAATTCAAAAAATGAAAAACGCCGATCGTTTAATCGAACGTATTTTGTTTTTAGAAGGCTTACCAAATCTTCAAGACTTAGGCCGATTACGTATTGGTGAAAACAGCGAAGAAATGATTGCAGCTAATATGGGTTTTGAACTCGATACTATTGATGAGTTACGTAGCGCAGTTAAACTGGCTGAAAACAAAAAAGATTATATTACCCGTGAAGCTCTTGATCACATTTTAAATGAACAAGAAGAGCAAATTGATTGGTTAGAAACCCAACAATTACTTATTAAAAATACGGGTATTAAAAACTACTTGCAGTCTCAACTGTAAATAGTAACAAGCATAAAAAAAGCAGCTAAAAAGCTGCTTTTTTTATATCTAAGTTTTTATATGTAATTAAGCAACTTGATCCGTTACATCAGCAATCTGAATAAGTCTGCGATTAAGGATCTTTTTAGTACAACCACAACACTTACCGCATTGGCTGCCTACTTTAAGCTCTTTAGTTAATTCACGCATGGTCGTTGCACCATCGTCAATTGTTTGCTCAATTTTTTTATCAGTCACACCGTGACATAGACAAATATACATGAATACAAACCACTCTCAATTTCATTTAGTGCGTACATACTAATCTAAACGAAAATGGTTATCAATTGTTATTTAGCTAATATGTATTATTTAAAATTTTTTTTGGCCAGTGCCACTTAAATTGAGAATTCGCGGCAGCTTGAGAATAGTTTGAATTTTAAGCAAGGTGTGGCACTCAGATTGAGATTTATTAATTAAAGTTCACCTTAAATCTAAGTAAGGTTAGGTTTAGGCAAATATTTGAATGGTTGAAAATTAATTACATTAAGGCTTTAAAAACCTTAATGTATAAATACGGAATTTATGGGTAGGTGATTTCCGGTTTGTGCCAGTGTAGGTCGGATAAGCGAAGCGCCATCCGACACAGTAAGATACCTTGCCAATTATTATCAACATTTTATGTTGTCGAGTGGCTGGAGATGGATGGTCGCAACCTTAGACACTTATTAGCAGTATATTAGTCAGTGTTAGTAAATTTTGCATAATTAGTAGTGATTTTCGTTCCTTTTTCAGTTCTTGTTATTATTGCTTTTTCAATAAAAACAACTGAGTTACCCAAATAGATCTTTACACTACCACTGGCTATTTCCGGTGTAGCTGTTTCCCACTTTGAATCAACTAACACTTCATAAGTAAGAGTTTTTGGCAAGAAAATCTCTACATTGTTACTGTAAACTCGATAATCATTATTTTTAGATGTTGTAACTTTATCTGAGTTTATCTTAATATCTGATGCCATTGTAGATGGCACTAGAAATAAAACACTACTGAAAATGGCTGCAATCATTGAAGATAACACTGCTATTTTGGATTTAGAGTGATTTTTCTTTAATGGGATTTCAGGCTGGAATAACTTAGTAACATCTAGCTCAAAACAGGAAGCTAATGCTTTAACAGTTTCCAATGAACCTGAACCATTATTTTCTACTCTTTGAATGGTTCTTAAACTTACAGCACTAACATCAGCTAAATGTTGCTGACTCCAAGCTCTGACTTTACGTTCTTCTATAATTTTTTTAGCGTTTAGTTTCATTTCCATTTGTATTTCTCACATGAATATATTGAAGCTATATCCTGTTCAAAAACTCCTTTTTTGTATACGACACATTTGCGTCACCTTAACGACAGGTCAATGCCATACTGCTAACAGCTTTATCAAAGGACACTTTCCCTATCTTAGAGCGAAAACGTCCTTATTTCATGAGCTTCTATTATTATCAAATAGTGTAAATTATTACCAGCTATAAATATTATGCTTACTGTAGTTTATTTACACATATGAAAAAGGAGATAGTTTCCTTTTATTCTTACTAAGTTAATGACAACTCACCTGAGTGACGGCTTATCGCTCTTTCCTGACTATCAACTAATTGCCAAAAGCTAACTTTATTACTCCCGAATAAATTAACTATATTCGATTCTTAATATTTACCACGCAAAAGTTTTGTGGAATAATGCCCGCCTCTTAGGGGAGTAGCCCGCTCAGTAATGAGTAAACTTATCAACATAATTGCACCTCATGTGCATGGTAAGTTTGTAATGTTGTAGCAAGCGTTATCGGCGAGACCTAGGTAGACACTATCCTCATGGCGGGAGATAGTTGTTTGCCTTGGTTTAGTATTCCCGCCTGTAAGAATCAATAATGGAAGTTTTTTTAACCTCAACCGTCACTGTCACACTTGCCGAAATAGGCGATAAAACCCAGCTTTTATCGCTCCTGTTAGCCGCCCGTTTTCGTAATAAAGGCGCGCTTATTCTTGGTATTTTAGCCGCAACTTTACTCAATCATGGTTTATCAGCATGGTTTGGGCAGTGGTTAACTAATAGTTTTTCTTCTGAATACTTACCTTGGCTTGTAAACATCAGTTTTATTGTCGTTGGCCTTTGGCTATTAATTCCAGACAAAGACGAAACTGTAAGTAGTAAATATGATAGCTACGGGGCTTTTTTAGTCGCTTTTGTATTATTTTTTATTGCAGAAATTGGTGATAAAACACAAATAGCCACCGTACTATTAGGCGCACAATATCAGTCTGTGTTTTGGGTAACAGTAGGAACCACGTTAGGTATGCTAATTGCTAACGTGCCTGTTATATACGCCGGAAATGCATTGCTAAAAAGAATATCACTAAACACTGTACGTGCTATTGCTGCTTGTGTGTTTGTCTCATTAGGTATTTATGGCTTAGTTACAATTTAATCAATATTAAAGCTCGCAACTATTGATTAAAGTGCGAGCTTTAGTTTATCGATACGTTATTTATGCATTATTTACACAGTAACATCCCTTGGTTTGTGTAATTAAGAGATTTGAGTTAAAACCAGCAGCTAAATTAGTGACCACAGTTTCAACAAAACCACTTCCTTGGGCGCAAGCTAGACCTTCGGAGAGCGGCCCTGCATAAACAAATTCACCCGCTTTGTTAATAATAACAGCAGCAGGAGTAGCTGGAATAACGTGTTTAAGAATTGGTGTTAATTCAACTTGCACAATCTTCATGCCTTTATTTGTAGCAAAAGAATTTAACGATGAAATATGTGGTTTAGCTTGTATAGTACACCCACAGTTTTTTTCTGTTATAATCACTAAAGACGGCTCACCAGTATCAACCCAATCTAATTGCTTTTTAAAATTACTAAACCAATGTTTTTGCAATAAAATTTTTGAGCTATCAAACGGTTTAAGCTGCTCTAATTGAAAATAAACTAACCCTGCAACAACACAAATAAGCCATGTAGCTATAAGCGAAAATACGAAAGTGTTAGATTTATTTAAACTTGGCAATGCTTTGCTCTAACAAATCAATACTTACGTCTATTAACTGCACCTTAGCAGTTAACTGCTGCACTATTTGCGTATCTTGGTACTGATTTTGGCGCATAGTATCAGTACTGCTTGCTATTAATTCAGTATTACCTGCCTGCTCAGCTACAACTTGTGCAACTGAATCAGAGCTTGAAGATACTGCAGCTATTTGCTCGCTCATTGCTGAAATATTCTCTTTCATCGCAGCACTAATACTTGTTAAATCCACTACAAAACTTACACACTGACTCATTGATTGCGTTGACGTTTTACTATTATTAACGAGATCTTTTAATGTTAAACTAATTTTATCTGTTGTTGCTTTACTATGATTAGCCAAAGATCTCACCTCATCAGCAACAACAGCAAAACCTCGACCATGCTCGCCTGCACGGGCAGCTTCAATAGCAGCATTTAAAGCAAGTAAGTTAGTTTGCTCGGCAATACCTGATATCTCATTAAGAAGACCTGAAATAACATCACCCGCAGCCACTAAGTGGTTAATTTTTTCTTCGGTATGGTTAAGTAGTGTTAGCAGCTCTCTACTTTTAGCGTCTGTTTGAAGTACTTCTTTTAATGCATCGCTCGCAGCTTGTGTAATATGGTCTACTTGACGCTTAAGCACCTCACTTTCTTCTTCTACAAGTTTAAAACCATTAGCAACTTGAGCGCCAGAATTAGCAATATCATCAGTTTGTTGTGTACGCTGTACTGCGCCACCCGCCAACTGATCATGAACATGAATAAGCTCTTGTGAGTTTTTTTGCAGTGATTCTGATTGAGTTTGTACCTGTTTAATAACATCAGATAAGTAATCTAGTAACGTGTTAAACCCTGCTACAGCCTCACTTTTAGTGTCATCAGCGCGTAGAGAGAGTTTAATGTTTTCGGGGTCTTTCATTATTTGCTCTGTCGCATAACTTAAAGATAAACCCGCACGACGTTCGCGTTGCAACGTTATAGCGATGTAGCCTGCAACTAGCACCTCAACTATTGCGTATCCAGCATGAATAAGCACCGTAGTAAAAGCAAGCCTATCAGGGTCAAATACGTAAAACCCTGTATTTTGAGTTTGTAAATAATAAAAAGATAAATGATGAACAGCTACAAATACAATTGTAGTAATAAACACTCGCCACTGTACAAAAACAATTAACATGGGCATTAAAATAAATATTTCAAAATGGACTTCAATCAACCCAAAAGTTTGTTGAATGTGCAAAAAAGAAAACATCATTATGGCGGCAGCTACCACATGCGGGGTAACAGGACTGTCCCCTTGTGTGTTTAAAAGCCATATAGGTAATAAACACAATGGCAAACCTATCATAAAGGCCTGCGCTAATGTGTCGAAATACAAGCCAATAGCGATAGATTCGACAAACAAAAGACTAAAAATAATTGTAAATAACCGGCCAATACTAGACATAAGAACCTTAAAATTGTTGTTTGCATTGTTGTTTTATAAAGCAGTTTGCAATATACGTATCAAAACGAGTTTCAGTTTACTGAACACAATAATAAACTACCGACACATTAAAAAATAATACATTTAATTTACATTACATACATGCGGTCTACTTAATTATAGGCAGTATTTTTTTAAACGTAGGTGTTGCTGCTTTTTTTGTCCATTGAAAAATAACTATTTCAGCGCATGAAATTACCGAACCAGCTTGGCGTAGCTGTTCAATCGCCAAATTTTTATGTTGCGGATTTCTCGAGCCAACTCCGTCGTGTACGATAATAACTTCAAAACCATTTTCTATTAAATCTAAGCATGTTTGTAAAACACACACATGTGCTTCAGTGCCAACAACAACAACTTGCTTTTTACCATAGCTTTTTAACTTATCAACAAAGCCAGGCTCTGCACACGCACTAAAGTACGTTTTATGAAAATACGTAGCATTAGGTAACGTATTTTTAATTTGCTGATTAGTCTCGCCCAACCCTTTGACATATTGCTCGGTTATTAAGGCCGGGACGCCGTGAATAATACCGGCCTGCACTAACTGCAATGTACTTTTTAAAATATTCGGAAAGTCTTTAATTGCAGGAGCAAGCAACGCTTGTAAGTCTATTATTAATAACACGCTGTTTTTTGCATCAATATTAGATAAAACCACTATACTCTCCTTATGAACATTAGCTGTTATCTATATAGATTAGCTCACTATTTGAAAATAGAGCTTTTAACTTTACGTATATTATTTGTAATTAAAAAATAAAAACTTATGCTATATTTACTATCTAGCTAAGTATCATCCTATCTTCCACTGAGAGTGTTTATAAGTGCGTTTGAGCAAACTTTTTTTTCATATCACCATTGTTTTTTTACTATGCATCCAAAGCACTTTTGCATCACAAAACTATGCTCAACAATTACAACGAATTTCTACTGACGAAGGTCTCTCGCATGGTTATGTTGTCAACATTCAAGAGGATGATATCGGCTTTATATGGGTAGCGACTCAGCAAGGTTTAAACCGTTTTGATGGGTATCAAGTTACCACGTTTGACGGCGGTTTTGGTTTAGATAAACATTACATATATGCATTATTAAAAACAAATGATGGTAAGTTGATAGTTTCCACCGATATTGCAGGTGCATACATTATTGATCCAATAACGCTAAAAACAGAAAAAATTTACTCTGGACAAATAGATAAAGAAAAGCAGCTTTACTCTCCTATTTCAGCAATAGCTGAACAGCATGGTCTTTATTATTTAGCCATAGATGAACAAGTATTCAGATACGATAAAGCAAGTAAGCTTTTTGTATCAATATTAAGCTTACCTAGCAAAGATGATTATATCCGAGCATTAAAAATCGACAAAAATACACTCTATGTGGGCGCTAATAGTGGTTTATTTACTGCAAACTTAGCGACTAACCAATTAGTTGAATTGCCATTTCATTCCCCTGAGAAAACAACCGCAGACAATAAAAATGTAAAGTTTTTAAACGTGGATGACGAGTTAGGTTTACTCGTCGGTACTGTTGAAGGTATGTACCAAATTGCCTTTAATGATAATAAAGAAATAGACAGTTCAAATATAACAACCATAATCCCAGACTATAATATATGGGAATACATCAATAGTATTTACGGCGAATTTGTTGCGACAGAAAAAGGTTTATATAGCTACCATCGAGAAACTGGAGAGTTTGAATTCATATTAAGCTTTGATAAAAGTAAGTTTGATGTAAGTGAAAACTCTATTAATGATATTATGATCGATAAGTCTGGTACACTTTGGCTTACCTCAAGAACCCAAGGCGTATTTACTTGGCCAATTAAATCACGCCGATTTAAACATATACTTTTACCTGGTAACAATACCATCCACAAAATTTATCAAGACAAAGATAATATCATATGGCTTGCTACCGATGATGGCATTGCCCGTTATGATCCACTCACTAAACAAACCGATATTTTTCTCAATACCACCGATCCCAAAGCTGCATTTGGTAATGCTGCTATTTACGATATATTTCCATCATCAATAGGAGACGATTACCTATGGTTATCAACTTTTAATGGTTTTCAATTTTTTGACAAGAGAAGCGGCGAAATTATTGAAAACACAGGTGCTAATAAAGGTTTATTAATACGATATGATATATTTGGTTTCGCTCAAATAAAATCGAATGAATATGCATTTTTAACTGATAAAAACTATTATGTACTCGATGAAAAAACGGGCAAATCTAGAGTTATAAAAGGTCTTAAAGAACTGTTAGACCCCATTAATGCCTACTCGTTTCATACCCCATTAGAAAGCCACCCGAATGAATTTGTTATTGGTACAAATAAAAACCTATATAGGTACAACGAGAAAACACAAAAATTAACACGTATCTTTCAAACTCTAAACCCTAAGAATGGCCTTTTTACAACGATAGAAAACTATTATTTAGATTCAAAAAGAAATATTCTCTGGTTAGCCAGTACCTATGAAGGTTTATTTGGTGTAGACCCAATAACCTACGAAATTAAGCATCACATTGGCTCAAAAAATGCTGTTAATACTGACGAAATATATTCCCTCTTACCTGACGAATATGGTTTTTTATGGATTAGCACTAAAAATGGGTTATATCAGCTAAACCTCGATACGCTTAGTTTGGCAAGTTACTCAACAAAAGACGGCTTAGTTACGAACCAATTTTCAGCTATTGCCGCAATACCACTAAATGATGGTCGGCTTATGTTTGGGACTAACAACACAGGCGCTATTGTATTTGACCCATCGGACTTTTTAAAACAAGAACAGCTTAGCCATCAAAAATTAGCCATTACAGATATTAACCTTTTTACGAGAGAGCTGAATTATATACCTAATAAATATCTCAACATGCCTCTTGAGTTAGATTATGAGGATATGGGCTTAACCGTTAATTTTTCCACCTTTGCATACCCGAATGTCGAAAAAACGTATTATAAAGTAGTTCTTGATGGACCCACTTCGCTTTCCTACGAAGACTTAAGATCTAATCATGTCTTTTTCACTAAACTCCAACCCGGTAATTACTCGCTAACAATATCGGCACATACTAAAGAAGGGCTTAGAACCAGTGATCTGATAAGCATTCGAATAAATGTAGCCTACGCACCATGGAAGTCGCCCTTTGCTATTGCCGCCTATGTAATTTTAATAATTGCCGTGTTGTTTTTCATTTTTTGGCAATACCGCAGCCGCCAAGTTGCAATAGAACAAGCGCATAGAGCCACTATTCATTCGCAAAAGCAAACAGAACTCGCGCTTAAAAATAACAAAAGCGGCGTGTGGGATTATAATTTTAAAGATGCTTCCGTAAGTACGCTCAGAGGAAGTGAATTAGGCTATACAGGCTTACCTGTACGCGTACACATAGAACAATTTTTAGCGCTAATACACAAAGATGATCGACGTCGTTTTGAAAACCAATGGGAAAACTACTTCAAGTACAAAAAACAGCAAAACTGGCAAGCAACTTATCGTTTACAGCATAAAGAAGGGCATTGGTTATGGTATCAAGATACAGGACAAGTTATATACGATCCTCAAACAAATGAGCCGCTATATGTTTCTGGCATATATACCAATATCACTGAGCAACGGGCTAATGAGCAACAAGCAAAAATTTTAGGTGAAGCGTTTAGCCAAATAAACGACTGGTTACTTATACTCGATAAACATTTAATGCCATTTTCTGCGAACAACAGTTTTATTGAAACGTTTTCAAATGAACAAGCAGCCACTAAAATTAGTCCAAAATTATTTATTAGGGCCATTGGTAAAGATAAATGTAGAGAGTTTGCAAATATTCTAAAAAAATTAAAAGCTACAGAAAACTGGCAAAGTGATGCTTATATAAAAACAGCAAAAAGTAACGAACATCCAATACATATAAGCGCCACAGCCGTAACAAAAGATACTGCAAGCTACTACGTAGTTGTTATTACAGATTTAACTGAGCAAAAACGTGCTGAAAACGAATTGCGCTATTTGGCTAATTTTGACCCTCTAACACATCTCCCAAATCGTAGTTTAATGTATCAAAACATTGAAAAAGCGATTAAACATGCCAATGAGAGTAATACACAATGCGCATTATTATTTATTGATTTAGATAAGTTCAAACCTGTTAATGACTCTTTTGGCCACGCAGTTGGCGATAAGCTGCTTTGTAATATTACCCAAAGAGTAAACGGTATGCTTGGCGCAAACGCAAAACTTGGTCGCCAAAGTGGTGATGAATTTTTAGTGCTGATTCAAAATATAAAATCGCTTCAGTCTCTTCGCGATACAGTAAGAAAAATTAGTAATGAGTTAGCTAATAAAGTAATTATTGAAGACTTCTCTATTAATATTTCAGCCAGTATTGGCGTAGCTCTATACCCATTCGATGCTGTAACCACCGATATACTTATCCGTAATGCCGATGTTGCGATGATGCACGCTAAACAAGGCGGGAGAAACGACTTTAAGTTTTTTAGCGATGAAATGAATGAGCTGATAAAACAAAAATTACTGCTCGAAAATGATTTAAAAGATGCAGTGAAAGACAACCGATTTTTTAATCACTATCAACCCATTATCGACATAGAAGAAAAAACAATAAATGGCGTGGAGTTACTCATGCGCTGGAAAAATGAAGGCCAGTTAGTATCCCCAGCACTTTTTATTCCGGTAGCAGAAGAAACCGGTTTAATAGAGCTCCTTACTGAGCAAGCATTGCAACGAGCTCTTATTGAAATTGCACCTATACTAAGCGCAAACCCATTGTTTTATATATCTTTAAACTTATCTCCTAAACACATTTTAAAAACAAACATAACCCAGCGGCTAATGTCCATATTAGCGGACTCTCAAGTTCATCCAAGACAATTAAGACTTGAAATAACAGAGAGTATTTTACTAGAAGATAAACTCAAAGCAGCCAAGCAGCTACAAAACTTAAAAGCTGCTGGGTTTAAATTACTACTTGATGATTTTGGTACTGGTTACTCGTCACTCACCTATTTGAGCCAATTTCCTATTAATGTTATTAAAATAGATCAAAGCTTTGTAAACAGTATTGGTATAGATAAAGGTGATGAGTCGATTATTAAAACCATTCTTTCGTTGGCCGAAAACCTAGATCTTTACTGTATTGCAGAAGGAGTAGAAACGCGCGAACAGATGATCTTTTTAGCCGAGGTTGGGTGTACTGTACTGCAGGGTTATTACTTTGCAAGGCCAATGGATGCTAAAGACTTACGTAAAAGCGATTGTTTTAGCAATATCTTTGATTTGATTTGATTTGAAACATTAAAAGCGTGCTAATCATTATTACACGCTTTTATATTAATTAGATGCTACTAATGGATGTGATGGCATTCGTGGCTTTCTATTTGTAATACACTATTGCGTACATTAAATTTTTCAGCTAACAGTTGTTCTACCTTCATACGACATGCTTCATCGTGTTTTTCAATAGTACAATGCTCTTTAAGTACAACGTGCGCCCCGACTACTACACCCTTATATTTACGCGTTACAGTGACGTTATGGACATTGTGAACATGCTCCATATCTGTAATCTCACTTTCAATATCTGCTACTTTAGGGAGTTTTGCCTTATTTAAGCGTAAACCTTTTATACAACTAATAATAACCTTAATACCGGTAAACAACACGAAAGAGGCGATTAACATGCTCGATAAAATATCGATAACAACCCAGCCCGTAAAATATATAAGAATACCAGCCACAAATGTCGATACGGTAGAAATCAAATCAAAGAATGAATGTAAAAATACCGCGTAAACATTAATACTCGCTTTGCGGCCTTTATATAAAACCCATGCAGCAGCACCATGAAACAAAAAACCAATAGCAGCAATAACCGACATTAAATAACTATTAATAGCCAGCTCATTTCCTTCATGCTGGTGTATATAGCGCTCACCACCTTCATACAAAATAATTAAACTGATTGCTAGGTATAAAAATCCGTTCACCAGACCACCCAAAAGCTCGGCTCTTTGATGACCATCGTTATAGGTTTTAGCAAAATGAATAGCGAGACTTGATGCAATCAGTGCGATGAATAACGAGCTATTGTGAACAAACAAATGCCCCGCATCGGCAAGTACAGCAAGCGAATTAGAATAATAAGCACCTATAACCTGAATTACCATAAACGAACACGTAATTGCTAGCGCAATAAGTAACCGACGACGAGAAGCTTGGTGTGTAGTGATTTCTGTCATGAAATGCTTGAATAACCTATACTTAAAGTGCAAATAAACCAAAGATGGCTTAGAGTAGAAAAGGGTAATGATATACAGTATCAATTATAATACGTACCGCCCTCAAACGCACTAAAAACTTAGTAAATCAAAAAAAATGTGCTAATAATTAGTAGGGCTTGTTGAACTTCGGTGGTTGAATTTGCAGTAGTATTTTTGTTTTTTAGGCAAGGCAGAGTCTATGTAGTGTGGCTATTCCCCATAAATAGGCAATAACGCAGTATAAATACAAAACATGCGCTGCCCTTTGAGCTCGATCTAAGGACGATTAACACGCCCAAGTAAAAACAATAAAAAATACAATAGATAACAATTTAATTGTGGCTTAAACACATGGAGAGTTGAGTGAGTAATAACCTATCAGATGAAATATGGCGAAACTTGGAGTTACTGCCGTTTTGTGTATTACTTTATGATGCCAATGAAAATATATTTAAAGTTAACAGCCAAGCACAGGACTTGTTTGGCTTAAAAGACCAATCACATTTTAATAAAATTGATTTTGCACACATCACTTTGACCAATCATCACAGTAAAAAAGAACTGTTAATCGAAGATCTATTCTTAGACTATTTTACAGCAAATAATCAATGCCTGTTTGCTTTATCAAAACAAACATCTAAATTACTACTCAATGTAAAATTTGCAAAATTACCTAACTCACATTCAATTATTATCATTGATATATTAAATAACAATGTCGAAGAACAATATGATTTTGATAATATCATTTCGAACATATCAACTGACTTAATTGATATTCAAAACGACGACGTTGATAAGCATATCAACTATGCATTAAAAGCTATTGGTACCGTATGCCACGCAGATAGAAGTTATTTATTTAAGTTTGCCGAGGACGGTAAAACAATAAATAACACTCACGAATGGGTAAATAACGATATACAAGCATTTAAAGACGACTTACAGGACCTTCCAAAAAGCGACCTCCCTTATTTTTTTACTTTAATGGCCCGTACTCACTTATTTAGAGTTAACGATGTAACGTTGTTACCTATCCAAGCAACGAGCGAAAAAATAATTTTTCAGCGACAAAAAATAAAATCAGTACTTTGCATCGGGTTACGTTATGACAAAGAGCTCGTTGGCTTTATAGGCTGTGATTGCGTTGTTCAAAAGCGAAACTGGACTGATTTAGACCTTATTCGCCTAAGGTTAGTAGGTGAAATGCTTGCTAATGCTTTCAAAAATTTAAATTATAAGCAAGAGCTACAACAAGCTCAACAGCAACTCATTAATGCCAATCATAAACTTAACAAACAAGTTAATACTGATGGCCTTACAAACATTGCTAACAGACGCTGTTTTGATCAAACTTTAAAATGCGAAATAAAGCGCGGCGCACGTAATAAAGAACCCATTAGTTTAATAATGTGTGATATTGATTTTTTTAAGCGTTATAACGATAACTATGGGCATCAGCTCGGAGACGAAGTGTTAAAACGAGTTGCCAAAGCGCTGCATGATCTTTGTAAACGTGAAGGTGATTTAGCCGCTCGTTTCGGTGGTGAAGAATTTGCGATAATTTTACCTGCAGTCGACACAGATCATTGTCAAAGGTTTGCTGTTCTTATTCAGGAAAAAATCGCAGAACTCGCAATTGAACATAATTTTTCAAGTGCTAGTAATTACCTCTCTTTGAGTATTGGATTTTATAGCCTTATACCCAATCAAAAAACAACACCTAAAGAAGTAATAACTAACGCCGACATAGCCCTTTATAACGCAAAAGAAACAGGCAGAAATAAAATAGCCAGTTTTTAAAAAACCGACTAAGTCGGCGCGCTACAGTGAGTTTTAGTGGTTAAAAGTTCGCTGTAGTGATAATCTATACACGCTGAAATTATAAACAATACAACCACTCAGCGTTTAATTATTATAAGGAATGTTTAAATGGATCCAGTCACACAAATTCTCGATATGGTTTTTACTGTTGAGGCTTTTTTACTTGTTTTTGTTATCGTGCTTTTAAAAAGTAGCGTTAAATTTGTACCACAAAACCGCGCCTGGTTAATCGAACGTTTTGGTAAATACCAATCAACTAAAGAAGCCGGCCTTAACTTTATTATTCCATTTATTGATAGAATCTCGGCTGATCGTAGCTTAAAAGAACAAGCTCAAGATGTACCATCGCAGTCAGCTATCACTAAAGATAACATCTCACTTATAGTTGATGGCGTACTGTACTTTAGAGTACTAGACCCATACAAAGCAACGTATGGCGTTGACGACTATACGTTTGCAGTTGTACAACTTTCACAAACAACAATGCGTTCAGAATTAGGTAAAATGGAGCTTGATAAAACATTTGAAGAGCGTGATTTACTTAATACCAACATTGTTGCAGCTATAAACCAGGCATCTGAGCCTTGGGGTATTCAAGTACTTCGCTACGAAATTAAAGATATTGTGCCGCCTAACTCTATTATGGAAGCGATGGAAGCACAAATGAAAGCTGAGCGTGTTAAACGAGCTCAAATTTTAGAGTCAGAAGGTGATCGCCAAGCAAATATCAACGTTGCTGAAGGTAAAAAACAAGCACAAGTACTTGCTGCTGAAGCCGACAAAGCCGAGCAAATTTTACGCGCTGAAGGTGAAGCAACAGCTATTACTACAGTTGCAGAAGCACAAGCAAATGCACTTATTAAAATAGGTGAAGCTGCAGATACAGAGCAAGGTCAAAAAGCAATTCAGCTAGATTTAGCAACTAAAGCAATCGCGGCTAAAGAAGCTATTGCTCGTGAATCATCAATTGTATTACTACCAGACAACGCGACAGATGCAAGCTCAATGGTTGCCCAAGGTATGGCAATCATTAATAGCTTAAATAAAAAGCATCTGGGTTAATAACTAAATAAAGAGGTTTGTATGGATTTTATTACGCAAAATTTACCGCAAACACTTATGGTACTTGGTATTGTTGCTTTAATAATAGAAGTAGCAGTACTTGGCCTTTCTACATTTATTTTGTTGTTTTTTGGATTATCGTTATTCCTTACAGGATTATTAATGAGTTTTGGTATTTTGCCTGACTCATTAACAACAGCCCTTTGGAGTAATGCAGTTGTAACAGCTGGCTTGGCCGTTGCACTTTGGAAACCATTAAAACAAATGCAAAATCGCGTAGATAAGAAGCAAGTGAATAGTGATTTTGCTGAACTTACTTTTGTACTTACTAGCGATGTAACAGAACAAGGTTTAACTACACATCAATATTCAGGTATTAGCTGGAAACTCAAAAGTGAGCAACCAATTAGCGCCGGTACTGAGGTTTTAGTAACCAAAAAAGAAGTGGGTGTTATGTGGATTAAGCCTAAAAGCTAATCATCACTTTAAAACAAGCACTGTGTATAATAAATTACAGTAAAACGGGCGGCTCAAACTGCCCGTTTTTTATGCCTGAGATTTGAAATACAGCGCCTTGTTCACTAACAGTATTATTAATCGATTCATCAAATGCCGATGTCACAAGTAACAATTCAGCATTTTCACCACCAAATGCGGTGCATGTCGGTTTTATTGCACAAAGCTTTATTGTTTTAATTAGCTCACCGCCTGGGGATAAACATATAACACACCCCATTCCCCAAACAGCTAGCCACAAATTACCTAATTGGTCGGTTACGCAGCCATCGGGGTCAACATCAGTGTTATTAAATTGATAAAAAACACGTGGCTCAGAGCAAGGTTCGCCAGTTTGCTCATCCAAATCTAATACATAAATACAACTCGTTAAAGAGTCGCAGTAATAACCGCGTAAACGTGGCTTATCAAAGCACAATCCATTTGGGATACTCAAACCACTTACAACGGCTTTAAGCTGGTGTTTATAATAACGGTATATTTTACCGTAACCTTTTTTAGCATTTACGTTCATTGTACTTAACCAAAAACCACCCCATGGATCAGCGCGGCCGTCGTTTGAACGCCTATTTAGTTGTGTATTTTCAATATTAAGAATAAGGTGGCGAGTGCTCGAATTAATATGGTATTTATATAAACCAGTGCTTGTACCTAGCAACAAGTGCTGCTCATCAATCCACGCTATTGCACTGAGCGTATCGGGCATATTAACTGTTTTTGGTTGGCTTTCGCTGTGTATTTTTTTGCTTAAAAGTAATTTTTTATTTATGTCGACCCAAAAAAAAGTATTCAGCATAGGGTGCCAAAGAGGACTTTCTGCAAGCTGATTCTGTGTGCTTTCAAAAATGGTTACGCTAGGGTCAAACATAAATACTTATTCTTTATTATTAACAAAGCCTTGTAACCCAAACCTTACCAGAAAACAGTGAATTTCGCGATGTGTACCTGGCTTTAATTTATCAACACGCCCTAGTGACTGCAAAATCAATATCATTGGACCACCGGCTAATTTTAAAGTTGGGCGTACCACTAAAAAGTTTGAAATACTTAATAGTGGTTACAACATGGGAGTTGATACTGCTAAGGCCTTTTTAGCTAAATAACTGCATTATTTAACCTAATAATTGCGGTGCTTTACCCGCAATAACTGCGGTTAGTAAACCAGCTAACATAGCTCCCACAACGGTGCATATTGCACCGCCTAAAATACCGTAAACACTCATAAAACATATCAGCGCTAAACCAAATAGCAGTGCACTTAAAAATGTTTTAGTCGCTAATGTAAGTGTGTTTTTTCGTAGGTTGAGCATCATTAATAATAAACTTACCATCGCAATTGTAATTAGTAGCTCGTTCATGCGGGTTGTACCTCAATTTGTAATTTTTGTGTGTTTTTTATTTTTAAGACAACAAACATACACACGATACCCACCACCATAAAGCTTATATCTACTACCGCGACAAGCGAGCTATTAAGGTTAATAACATTGCTAACGCCAAGTAAAATATTAAGTGGCAGCACCAAAGCAAGCGAAGCGCCGCATAGTAAAAGAGTCAGCTTAAAGTAGTTTTTATAACCTATGGGTAATACACTTAAGAGTAACCATGCCAACCACGTATAAAAGAACACGGGTCCAAAAAAGCTATTTTGCGCCACACCAACAACGCTATAATTAAGTAAAACTTGCACAGGAAATAGCACAAAGCTTGCTAATACCAAACCGCCACAACTGCCAATAATAAAACGATTCCAGCGTGCATATGCCTGCATACTCAGTGAAGGGCTACTGCCACGTGTGCGCTTTGTTAGCCACATCATCATGCCCGAAATAGGTAAAAGCGCAGTACTTAAGCCAAGCAATACCCAAAGTAATTTTACAAACACTCCTGCAAAGTTCCCAAAGTGCAGCGGAAACATCAACTCAATTACTTTTATCGAAACACCTGAAATATCACCAAAACTACTCATCGACTGCACAAACTCACCATTGCCCTGATAATGCAGTAACTGAGAAGCAACAGCCTCGCCACCTAACAAACGCAAATATACCTGCGCATTCGCATCGTTATGCGCCATTATTGTGACATCCCTAATTATTGCTTCAGGGTAACGACTATGAGCATGCTCTAAAATAGTGTCTATTTTTGTAGGTTGCTTAATGTGGCTAACTACAGGCTCAGGAATAGCGGTAAACGTTTCTATTAACTTATCTTGATCGCCACCAAAGCTCACAAACGCAGCTGCTGGTAGTAAAATAATGGTTGCGAGCCCTAAAAATGATCCTGTAAAACCAATCACAATATTAAATACGCTGCCCCAAATACCTATAACCTTATGAGCATCGCTTACTGCAATATCTAACCCTTTATCTCGCCTAAACGTAAAGAGCTCTTTTATCAATTTGCGATGAATAAACAAGCCTGTCACTGCACTTACTAAAAGCGTTAAACCTAAAAACCCAGTGAGTATTAACCCAATTGGTCGCCCTAAATGCAAATCTGCATGAAACTCACCTATATAAGTTGGCGCATCCGTTTTTTTATTGGCGTAAAACTCTTTACTAGGCCCATAGTAAGTATTTTCCAGCGCCAACGTATTGGGATGAAATTGAAATACTCTGGCCACCTCTTGGTCGTAATTTTCATCGCCATGGTGAGATTCAAATACCAACGTTAACAAATGAAAGTTATGCCCACTTGGTAAAAACACATGAATGTTTTCGCCAAATTCACTAGGTACTTTTTTATGGTATTCGTTTACTAGTCGGTTAATTTGCGCGCTGGCAACGTATTGGCTAGATTGTAGTTCTGGATTAGCCCATATTTTTAACTCAGGTCGCGACAGAACTGCTAACGCCCCACTAAATGCAACAATAAATAGCAGTACCGCAGTAATAATTCCTACCCAGCTATGTAATAAAAATAGCTTTTTTAAAGTAATCGACTTCATCCCTGCCCCTGCGTTAACGCCCAAAAACTCAATAAACCATGTAATACACACAATGCAATCATTACTACAAAAGGTTGCCATACTTTTTGCGCCAAATACGCATAAATAAACAACGCAGTCCAAATAATAGGAAAGAGTAAAATAGGCAGTAATATTTGTTCATTCATTTGAAACGGTAAATAGGTTGTCATACCCGGAATCATTATTACCGCTGTAACTAGCGCTAATACACACGCAATTAAGTGCCTTCGCCGTGTAGCTGTAAACGTTTTTTTATTATTCATTATTCGCTCAATAAATTTGCCCAAACATATACAAAACATCACATGCAAATGATAACAATTGTCATTATATTGTGCATTTAATGCTTAATGCAATTTATTAAACAAATTAAGCCTAAAAACACTGTTGGTTTGCCTTAAGAGCTTTTATGCTACGCCTCGCAATTTAGGTACGCAGTAATGCGTCATTTCAGTTAAGCCGAGTTCGGGCTTTTTAATTTTTCAGGAAGCAGTAAACCGTGGATATAATTAACGCAATTATTTTAGGTATTATTGAAGGTATAACAGAATTTTTACCCATATCATCAACTGGGCACTTAATTGTAGCGTCAAAGTGGTTAGGCATTGAATCAACAGACGCTAACCTCGCCTTCGAAGTAATTATCCAGCTTGCCGCCATTTTAGCGGTACTAGCCAACTATAAAGACAAGTTCAGCCCTAAACATTTCAATTTATGGGTGAAAGTTGCCATTGCATTTATTCCTTTGGGTATTATTGGTTTTATATTTAGTGATGTAATAAAAACACTGTTTAGCGTACCGGTAGTAGGTGTTATGTTTATTGTAGGCGGTGTGATTTTTTTACTATTAGAGCGCAGTTATAAAGAGACTCACTGCACAACTACCGATGTAACCAAAGTTACTTATAAACAAGCTCTTTGGATTGGCGTAGCACAAGTATTTGCGTTAATTCCAGGGACTAGTCGTGCTGGAAGCTCTATTGTTGGTGCCATGTTGTGTGGTTTAAACCGAAAAGCCAGCGCTGAATTTTCATTTTTACTTGGTTTACCTGTACTTGCAGCAGCCTCAGGGTACGACTTACTTAAACATTACCAACTGTTTAGCTTAGATGACCTAACTGCCCTTGCTGTGGGTTTTTTAACGTCTTTTATAGTCGCTTACTTTACTATTAAACTATTCATACGCTTTCTAGAAAATTTCACTTTTGTTAGTTTTGGTCTTTACCGAATCGTATTTGGTGTTATTTTATTAACTAACCTGAATTCTGGTTAAGAGATTTAAAAACACTATAAATAATAACGATATTTAAGTCTGTTTCTCTCTAGCTAGAAATTTTTGGTGAAAACAAGGCGAATTTACGCGTCAATAGCTGGTCTATTGCAAGGAAATTCAACGCAGTTAGCGCTAAAAATAGCTGCTTGAGATAGATTTATTATCCAGAACTCAGGTTAGCTATAGCCTACACATAAGAGAATATTATGAGCGAAAAAATAAACGAAGAAGCACTCCACGCCCTAAAAATAGCTTTTACTTACATGCCTAAAGCGATTGAGGTGACAAAGTATGAATATGGCGAGCGCTACCAAAGCGTGCTTGATCACATTGAAGCTGTACGTGAAACACTGCTTATTAACGATGTTGACCCAGAGGAAGTAGGCGGCGATATCAACCCGCAATATACCCCAAATTCAACGTATTAAAAGTATACCGCTGAGTATTATATGCTCGGCGGCATGTTGCGCTATATACAAGGGCCTGTTTATCTTTCGAGGTTAAATTTGCAGCAGACTGTTTGGTATTTAGGCAAGGCAGAGCCTATGTAGTGTGGTTATTCCCCATAAATAGGCGATAACGTAGCATAAATGCCAAACATGCGCTGCCCTTTGGGTTCTGCCTAGGGACAATTTACTCTTTGTTGCTCGGTTTTTACTTAGCCCAACTACTATTAATAAACCACTAACTTAGTTCATAAAAACATAAGGTTATAAAATTTAATACGTATCAATTTTAGTTATTAGTAATTAAAACTGCTAAACTGGATTTTAAACTAATACCAGTGCCCTAATTGGCCTATGTATTATATAAATTGAACAAAAGCTTACGGGGTGTTTTCTTTTGAATTTTTTACGATGTTTTCACGATATAGTTTCTAATCAATCTCTTGATTTTGAAAATAAAATTAATAAGCTCTTAGTGTTTGGGTTAGAAGTATTTGACCTTGAGCTAGGTATTATTAGTAAAGTAGATGAAAACAGCTACACCGTTTTATATGCCAAAACCCCTGACAATTCACTTTTACCCGGTACCGTGTTTGAATTACAAGGCACCTATTGCGTACATACGCTCGCTGCAGGCTCTGCACTTGCCTTTCATAAAGCATCTCAAAGTGCAATTGCAAACCACCCATGTTATATAAACTTTCAGTTAGAGTCTTATATTGGCGCGCCAATAAAAATTGGTGATAAAATATTTGGCACCGTTAACTTTTCATCCGCAAAAGACTCCCTCGCTTTTAACGATGATGCTTACGACTACATCGAATTATTTGCACAATGGCTTGGATCGGAATTTGCTCGCACCCAAGCTAAAGAACAACTAATAAAAAATAGTAATACTTTATTAAAGTTAGAGCACGTTGCAAATATAGGTACGTGGGAGGTTGATCTAGTCTCCGATAAAATTACCTGGAGCGAGCAAACATATCTCATACATGAAGTGGATGAACAATTTCAACCGCAAATGAATTCTGCAATCGAGTTTTATAAAGAAGGCCCAAGTCGTGAAGGCATTACTCGCGCGGTAGAATTAGCCATAGAAAAAGGCAAAAAATGGAATCTAGAACTAGAAATAGTAACCGCTAAAAATAAACACTTATGGGTGGCTACCTTTGGTGAGGCCGAATTTGATGAAGGCCGATGTGTCCGATTATTTGGCACCTGCCAAGATGTAACCGAATCAGTAATGCTACGAGAAGAGCTTAAACAAAAGCAAGCTCAAGCAGAGCGCCTACTTGAAGACAGAAGCATGCTCTTTGCTAAAATCAGCCACGAATTAAGAACCCCACTGAATGGCATTACAGGTATGCTAACCACATTAGTTGATGAACACAGTGAAGAAGTTCGCGCTGAAAAAATTAAAATAGGACTTAGAAGCGCCGATATTTTACTTAGTATTATTAACGAAGTGCTCGATTTTTCTAAAATTAATCATGGTGAGCTAAAGCTTGAACCTACTGACTTTTTACTAAAAACAATTTTTACCGATTTAACTTCTTTATATACACCTCTATTTAAAAACACGCATGTAACGCTACAAGTAAGTAATACAATTGATGACAACTGCTGGGCGTTTAGCGACAACACACGCCTTAGCCAGATTGCTTCTAACTTACTGAGTAATGCACTTAAATTTACTGAAAATGGTTCAGTTACACTAAACACCAGCCTTTCTAAAATAAAAAATAAGCTAAGTTTAAATATTGAAGTGTCTGATACAGGTCGAGGAATGAGTAAAGGCTTTTTAGAATCACTGTTTTCTCCTTTTTCTCAAGAAGTAGATGCTAAAAATTCAAAAGGTGGAACAGGCCTTGGCCTTGCAATAGTAAAAGAGCTTGTTGAATATATGGGCGGAAAAATAAAGGTAAAAAGTACACCTAATAAAGGCACTACGTTTTTAGTAAATATTCCTATTGAGAAAGGGACAGAACAAAAACAAGAAAGCCTTAAATCAACGTTAGATATCAATGGCAGTGAACTATCAGTGCTTGTAGTCGATGATAACGATATTAATAGGTTGGTGCTTCACGCTTCTTTAGGCAAACTTAATATTAAAGCCGACTCTGCAGTTGATGGCCAAGATGCTGTATTAAAATGTCGCCAAAAGCATTATGACCTTATTTTTATGGACTGCATAATGCCCATACTCGATGGATTTGAGGCAACAAAGCAGCTTAGATCAGAAAAAATCTGCTCGCATGAAGAAACCTACATAGTGGCTATAACTGCTAATACTTCATCACAAGATAAACTTGCCTGCAAACAAGCCGGTATGGATATGTTTATATCAAAACCTTTTAAACTACCCATACTTGAAAAAGCAGTTATTAACGCGCTTGAGCATACCGCTAAAGTTAGCTAACGTTTGTAGTCAACTGATTGGTTAAATAAGGATATAAAATTAAAAACATAATTAGAACTATATTACTAACAGTGCTTATTGTTGCGGTATTTAAAGCCGTTTCCACTGGGCAATGGAGCTCATCAATAACAATAGTTATCGTATCTGGCGTATTGCTGTTAGTTACATTTATCAGTGCTAAGTCATCACGTGGATCATCCGCTTATACTGGCGGTGGGTGCGATTAAATCGTGTGCTAATTCTTAAGCATTAAAAAAGCCGCCTTTGGAGAAGGGCGGCTTGGGTTAACAAACAGCTATGGGTGTAGCCTTGCTGTTATATCAAGAGAGTTTTTACTAATTACATTAAGCAGCGCTTTGATCAGCTTCTTCAGAGTGACGAATTAAATAATCAAATGCACCTAAACTTGCTGTTGCACCGCTGCCCATTGCAATAATAATTTGTTTAAACGGAGTATTGGTTGCATCCCCCGCGCCGTAAATTCCTGGTAGTGACGTTGCGCCTTTAGCATCAATCAGTATTTCACCAAATTTACTTAATTCAAGGTCGCTGTCTTTTAACCACTCGGTATTTGGTATTAAGCCTATTTGTACAAATATACCGGCAAGTTCAAGCTCTTTGCTCTCTCCCGACACTCTATCTGTGTACATTAAGCCAGTTACTTTTTTACCATCACCAAGTACTTCGGTTGTTTGTGCACTTTTGATAATAGTAATATTAGCCATGCTTTTAGCTTTACGAATAAGCACTTCATCAGCACGTAGTGTGTCTGCAAATTCAAGTACCGTAACGCTTTGCACAATATTAGCTAAATCGATTGCCGCTTCTATACCTGAATTACCACCGCCAATTACGGCAACAGGTTTACCTTTAAATAAAGGGCCATCACAATGTGGGCAATATGCCACACCATGGCCGCGATATTCTTGCTCCCCTGGTACGTTCATTTCGCGCCAGCGTGCACCAGTGGCAAGTACGAGCGACTTAGCTTTGAGTACTGCGCCATTTTCAAGTGTAATTTCGTAGCCATTGTTATAACCAAGTGCCGCTGCACGCTGATTATGCATTACATCTACATCGTATTCTTTAACGTGCTCTTCAAGCTGGGCAACCAATTTTGGCCCTTCAGTCGCCTTAATCGAAATAAAGTTTTCTATTGCTAATGTATCTGCAACTTGTCCACCAAATCTGTCGGCAACAATACCTGTATTTAACCCTTTTCGTGCTGAGTAAATCGCAGCCGATGCGCCCGCAGGCCCGCCACCAATTACAAGTACATCAAATTTATCTTTTTTACTTAGCGATTCAGCTTGGCGCTGTGCCCCTTTGCTATCTACTTTATTGAGTATGTCGGTAAGGCTTAGTGCACCTTGGCTAAATGGTTCGCCATTTAAATATACAGCCGGTACAGCTAAAATATTTCGCTCTTCTACTTCATCTTGAAATAATGCGCCATCAATCATGGTCGCTTTAATATTGCTGTTTGTCGCTGCCATAGTATTAAGTGCTTGGACTACTTGCGGGCACGTTTGGCAACTTAAACTTATATATACTTCAAAGTTAAGTTCTTGAGTAAACGATTGTATTTGTTCAATGTCTTCGCTTTTAGCTTTACTTGCGTGTCCGCCAGTATGTAAAAGAGCTAACACTAAACTTGTGAATTCGTGGCCCATAGGTACGCCTGCAAACGTAATATGAGTGTTTTTAATAGGTGAATGTACAACCATTGACGGGCGACGCGCGCTTGTATCTGGGTTGTTCATTACCGTAAATTTATCGCTCAGTGAGGCTAAATCGTTCGCTAAGCTTTCTACTTCTGCTGATTTTTTGCTGTCATCCAAGGCAATAAGCAGCTCAACAGGTTGAGTAAGCGATTCAAAATGGCTTTTTAATTGATTTTTTATGTTGTTATCTAACATGGCTTAACCCTTTTAGGAAAATTTAAACAGCAAGCCTCCCATGCCAAATAATGCATGTGCTTAAACAAGTATATTGATATAGGAGGCACCAACAAACGGATGTTCGTTGATTTAAGGGCAGTTACCTGCCCTTATAGTAGGAATAAATCTATACTTAGATTTTACCAACTAGGTCTAGTGAAGGTGCAAGTGTGTCTTCACCTGGCTGCCAAGATGCAGGACAAACTTCACCGTCGTGAGTTGCAATGTATTGTGCAGCTTGTACTTTACGAACAAGTTCTTTAGCGCTTCGACCAATACCTAAATCGTGAGTTTCGATAATTTTAATTTCGCCTTCTGGGTTCATTACAAATGTTCCGCGAAGTGCTAAGCCTTCTTCTTCAATCATTACGCCAAAGCTACGAGTAATACGTCCTGTTGGGTCGCCAATCATTGGGTAAGTAATTTTACCAATTGTGTCTGACGTATCGTGCCATGCTTTATGAGTGAAGTGAGTGTCAGTAGATACTGAGTAAACTTCTACGCCCATTTCTTGAAGTTGTGCGTAATAATCTGCAACATCACCAAGTTCAGTAGGACATACAAATGTAAAGTCTGCTGGGTAAAAGAAGAAGATTGACCATTTACCTAGAACATCTTTTTCAGACAATTCTACAAAGTCACCGTTGTGGTAAGCGGTTGCATTGAATGGTTGTAATTTAGTATTGATTAATGAAGTGCTCATGGTATTTCCTCATCTATATTTAATGTATTTAAAAAGTAATCAACGCTCTCGTTTAAAACGACCTTCTGCGTTGGCTTGGTTAATACAATAAGGCTAATGGATAATTAAATAAAATTGATTGTTTAGATTAAAGCAATCGGTTTTTTGGATTGAACTATATAATCCCTGTTATCGTAAGCATTACTTGGATTGTAAACGCTGGCGAATTATTAAGATCGCTAATCGCAATACTGCTACAATAGCCGCGCTTCAAATAAGTCATTAAATATAAGGCACGCCGTAATGGAAAAATTTTTTAACCACATACAACTAGGTTACTTAGGCTTAATCCCGTTTTTAGGGTGTGTGGGTTGGCCGCTTATGTTTGGCAGTAATAGCCTTAACTTAGAGTTTTTTACTTTTTACAGTATCGCCATTTTAGCATTTATGGCAGGTAGCTTGTGGCGTGCCGGAGAGCAAAGCTATAGCAATGCAATTAAAGCGGTATTACCTGTTATCCCAGTTCCATTTTTATCATTTTTACCTGTAGAGTGGGCACTGGCTTGGCTAGGTGCTAGTTTTTGGTTAGTACTTATATTTGAAAAAGCCACGCCTCAATGGAAAACCTATCATAAAGATTATCAAAAAATGCGTGTAGTACTTACCTCTGTTGTGTTTGTGTGTCATATCCTTACTATTGGTATGAGTATTTACCCTAAATAGTGGCTGCAAACTTAAATATTGCGTGGTAATAAGGTAATATCCGCGCACTGCTATTTGAGGACACACCATGATTGACCAACTACGCCAACAACTCGACGAACTTGGCGAAAACTACGTAGAAAAAAACGCTGCATTTAAAATCAAAGTGATCCCATTTTTTTGTGCTATACGCATTAAAAAAGATCATAAAAGCGAAGGTCGTTTAAGCTTTTATTCAAGTCAATTACTCGAAATATTTTTAGTCGTCTTATTTTTGCTATTTGGTTTAACACTGTACGATACAGATGCAGGATTTACTCACGGCCCTATTCATATTGCCTTTGCCATTTTAATTACCTTTAATCTTATTATTAAACAAATCGCAATTGAAGGGTTAAAAACCAGACTTGCGTTTCATCGTTTACTAGCAAAAGACTCACAAACAAATAGCGATATAAATAATACTTCTACAAACATAAACGCTAAATAAAATATGTATTTAAATCCTCAATGGCGAATACTCACCGTAGGCGATGGCGATTTATCTTTTTCGAACGCTATTTACACTCATCTATCGCCAAAAGCTTTGGTTGCATCCACTTACGATGAACAGGCAACTATTGAGCAAAAGTATCAGCACAATGCACTTAGTAACCTAAAAGCGCATAACGTTGAGATACTTAATAGTTTTGATGTAACAAATCCCGCGTGTTGGCAAACTCTAAGTGAAAACCAGCACAGCTTTGACGTGGTTATTTTTCAGTTTCCGCTTATACCTGCGTTTGTTGGCCGTGAAGCATTTGAAAACAACACGCGCCAAACCAGTATGAACGTATTAAACCGCGCTTTACTGCATCAATTTATTAAATACGCTAACGAATACGCGCTTGATAAAAATGGTCCAATGCTGTGTTATATCACTTCAAAGGATGTAAAACCTTATCGAGAATGGAATATAGAAGGGAGTTTAAATAACGGTTTAAACGCTGATTATTTAGGCCAAATCCCATTTGATATTAGCCATTTTGAAGGTTATAAAATTCGTAATGTTGACCGCGATAAACACGTAAAAGACACCAGCGGCATAACTTACGTTTTCAGCCCAAAAAGTATTGATACACATACTAGCGAATTAAGCTCACGTCTTACCAAGCCTGCATACTTTACATCTAACCATTGCCCCCTTTGCCGCGTTGGACCCTATATGGCAAGCGAGGACGAAACCAAGCATCTAAACGCTAAAAAGCATCAGCAAATGCTGCACCTGGAAAGTGATTGGCAACAATGGCTAAATGAGTTTTATAGCTAATTAATAGCCATACTACAGTTTATTTAATTACACCTTTTCGTGTTTAATTAAATCAGCCGCTTTTTCAGCAATCGCAATTACCGGTGCATTTGTGTTGCCGGTAATAATGGTAGGCATAATCGACGCATCGACTACGCGTAAGTTACTTACCCCGTGTACTCGTAAATTAGTATCCACCACTGCCATTGAGTCTTGCCCCATTTTACATGTCCCTACTGGGTGATATTCGGTATCTGCAGTTTGGCGTATAAACTCAATTAGCTGATCATCATTATTTATATCAAGCGGATAGAGCATTTTACCGCGTATGTTATCAAAAGCTTTGCTTTGCATAATAGCGAGTGTTTTTTTAAGACCAGCAAGCATTACAGTTAAATCATCTGGATGGCTTAAATAATTAGGGTCTATAAGCGGTGCACTACGCGGGTTGTTATCAGCTAATGTAATAGAGCCTCGGCTTTTGGGGCGCATAATACTGCTGTGTATACTGTAACCATGCCCAGTGTGTAATTTACGACTATGATCGTCCACCAGCCCAATTACAAACTCTAGTTGCACATCGGGCGCTGGCGAGCCTTCAAATAATTTAATAAACGCGTGCGACTCTGCAAAGTTACTGGTTAATCGCCCTTCTCGTTTACTAAACCAATTAACGCACCCTTTAAAAATACTGGCAATGCCTAGCGGGCTTATACCAAATGTGCCTTTATTTGTTTTTGATTTATAAAGTGGCACCACCGTTAAGTGATCTTGTAAATTAGCGCCAACACCTTCAAGTACGTGCTGAACCTTAATGTTATGTGCGCTTAACTGCTCTTTAGGGCCAATACCTGAAAGCATTAATATTTGCGGCGAATTAATAGCGCCTGCACTAAGTATTACCTCTTTTTTAGCACGTAAATTAATAGCCTCTTTATTACGCTCTATTTGCACACCTTGCGCTATCTTATTGGTTACATTTATTTTATTAACGTGGCTATGGGTTAATACCGTTAAATTGGGGCGGTTTAAATGCGGGGTTAAATATGCTTTTGCTGCACTACAACGCTCGCCATTGTGCTGAGTTACCTGCGATAGACGTGCGCCGCTTTGCTCTTTGCCATTTATATCGTCGCTTAAATTAACGCCCTGCTCAGCACAGGCATTTAAAAAGTATTGGTTTACATCGCTTGGGTTATTTAGCTCTTGTATATGTAGCGGACCTTTTGTCCCGTGCAGCTCATTATTTGTAAATGCTTTATTGTTCTCAGCTTTAATAAAGTACGGGAGTAAACTCTCAAAATCCCATCCCGTATTGCCATTAGCAGCCCATTGGTTGTAATCGTACTTATTACCTCTTATGTAAACCATTGCATTAGTCGAGCTTGACCCACCCAGTACTTTGCCACGCGGCACAAAACCACATCGGTTATTAAGCTCTTTTTGTGGCACCGTATTGTAATGCCAGCTATTTATGCCATAAGGCACACTCGCTGCTATGCCTGCTGGCATTTGCACAAATACACTGTTATCACTGCCGCCAGCTTCAATTAAGCACACACTTACATTTTTATCCTCAGCCAAGCGCGATGCCATAACGCAGCCGCCACTACCTGCGCCAATCACAATGTAATCAAATGTTGTATTGTTCATGGTGTACCTTCATAAAAGTTTTAAACGGCTTTTGCAGTAATAGTGCATAGAAAAACTCAACAAAACTTGATATTTTTAGACATCGTTTATTTGAGGTTAACCATGAGCAGCCTAATCAGAGCCACGTCATTACAAGGTATAGATACCCTAATTAGCGAATTTGGCGGCGATCCGCATGAAATAATGCAAAACTGTAATATTAATAACGTTGACTTTAAAAATCTCGATAACCAATATTTACCTTATCGAGATTACGCTGAGCTATTAGAGTACTGTGCTTGTAAGTTCAATTGTTCTAGTTTTGGCCTTAGGCTCGCAAGTAGACAAAATTTTGATATTTTAGGGCATATTGCAATAGCAGCTAAAAGTAGTACTAATTTAGGTGATGCACTTAATTGGGTTATTAAATACCTTCACTTGCACAGCCCTGCACTTAGCTTAAACTCGCACCCTTTAGAGAATGATAAAAGCTTGTTTTTATCATTCGAAATTAATTTAAAACCATTACCGAACATCAACCAAGTGATTGAGCTAACTATTGGTTTAGCATTGGCTGTTATTAAAAAGCTGAGTAATAACCGCTGCAAACCAATTAATATATTTTTGCCAAAAAAAATAAGTACTAATACTCGTGCCTATAACACTTACTTTGGTTGTAACGTTATAGAGCATCGCAACAGCGCTGGTATTGTAATCTCAAAAAGTGATTTAACTCTTGAGCTTGATCACCCTGAACTAAATAAAGTACAAGCGGCGCTAAGCTTCTTGGCAAAAAACAAAGAACACACACAACCATTGCCCAACCAAGTTAGTGCACTAATTAGGCCTATGCTTCCTATTTATCAATGTAGTAACCAAACTATTTCAGCTGCGCTGGGTATGCACCCGCGTACTCTGCATCGAGAACTTATCAAACATAATACGAGTTTTGTAAAACTTAAAGATGCCACTCGTCGCGCTTTAGCTGCACACTATTTAGCGCAAAACCAATTTACAATCTCAACCATATCTGAGCTTTTAGGGTATCAGGAGCAAGCAACGCTAAGTGTTAATGTTAAACGCTGGTTTGGATGTTCTCCTCGAGCATATAGGACTAAAAAGATGTTAAACTAAACACTCTTATTATTTTTATTTAAGCTAAGGAGTGAGCATGAACTTTGTTATTGTTGGCACCAATTTTATTAGCGACACACTGTTAGCCGCTGCAAATACATTAAACGATTTTAATTTATATGGGGTGTGCTCGCGCGCAGTATCAAGCGGCGAAGCATTTTTAGCCAAACACCCACAAAATGCACAAGCAAAAATTTTCACCTCAATCGAGCAAGTATGCCAAGATCAAAATGTTGATGCTGTCTACGTAGCCGCCCCTAACAGCTTACATAAGCAATATGCCGTTATGTGCCTAGAAGCAGGTAAACATATCCTTGGCGAAAAACCATCAGCAGCCAATTCTAAAGAGCTTGCAAGCATTATAGCTACAGCAAAAAAACATCAGCGCCTTTACATGGAAGCCATGATGACCACTCACTTGCCTAACTTTGCACGACTGCAACAGGCAATGGTAAAAATTGGCACACCACGTAAATATATTGGCCAGTACAGTCAATATTCATCGCGTTACGATAAATATAAAAATGGCGAACGTCCAAATACGTTTTTGCCCGAGTTTGCTAATGGTGCTTTAGTTGATTTAGGGATTTACCCACTGTATTTATTAATTGCACTTTGGGGAGCACCGCAAAGCGTAAGTGCCAGTGGCGTATTACTTGATACAGGTGTAGATGGTGCGGGTGATGTATTACTAAACTACGCTGATAAACAAGCCGTTATTAGTTACTCTAAAATATCGCAAGGCGACAACATAACCGAAATACAAGGCGAACTTGGACGCATACGTATAGAAGCCGTATCGCAACTTAAAAAGGTGGAGTTTATTGCTAATAATGGTGAGGTAGAGATTATATCCCAGCCATTTGATGAGCACTTTATGAAATACGAAGTTGAACACTTTATGGCATTAGTGAAGCGAAATATCCTTGAGTCACCCGTTAATACGCACATTTTAGCCAGTAACGTAATGAGCGTTCTTGATGAAGCGCGCAAACAGCTTGGGGTTGTGTACCCTAACGACTAATTAAATAAAATATGGGCGTTAACCAACGACAGTTAACGCCCAGAAGAAAGCTTAAATAGCTCTCGTACAACGACACATTTTACAAAACACACTTTAAAAACACATTTAAATAATAGCGATCCCCATCCATGGGCAATCAAATACTTCTACAATAAAAAACTTAACACTGACAACCCAACTCGGTTTATTACCAATATTTATTACTCAATAACCTTAAATCTAACCTAACACATAAAAACATTACCAATCAAGCTGGCCAATTACATTATTTTAAACTAAATTGGTAATACAAGAATACAACCATTAGTGTATAGTAGTTTTTAACCATAACATCGCGTTAGAATTTTGACATAATAGTGAATTTTAAGGTAACCTCTGATATTAACAGTTGGTTTTGACTTTTAGGCCCCAGAGGCCATTATTCCTTAAGGTAATGAAGGTAAAGTATGGGTAATCGTCGCTTATTTTGGCGCATAGTTGATAAAATTGAGTCTTTAATAAATCAAGGCGAATTTTCTGCTGGGAGTCGTTTACCACCTGAACGTGAACTTGCAGAAATGTTTGATGTAAGTCGCCCTACCATTAGAGAAGCTATTATCGCATTAGAAGTACGTGGCCGAGTTGAAGTTAAAACCGGCTCTGGTGTTTACGTAGTAGAACAAAAAAATGCATCTATAAAATCAAAAGAGATCAGTGCATTTGAACTTACTCAAGCTCGCGCATTAATTGAAGGCGAAATTGCCGCTTTAGCTGCTCAAAGCATTACAGAAGAAGAACTAGAGCAACTAAATAAAACATTAATTGCCATGGAAAAAGGCCTTTATGTTGAGCAAGCCGACCGTGAGTTTCATGAAATTATAGCTAGAGCAACGCGCAATAAAGCACTTGAATTCGCAGTGTCTAACTTGTGGGATTTACGTTTAACAAACCCACAAATTGTTGCTGACTATGGCAGTGTGTGTAAAAACAATAACGAGTGCGTTATGGACGAACACACCGCTATTTATACAGCCCTAAAGTCGCATGATGCAAATGCAGCGCGCACCGCAATGCACAAACATTTTAACCGCTTAATTAATGCTTTATTTGACGCTGTAGAATCGCGTGCACTTGAAGAAATTAAACGCAAAAATGATGAAAAACGAGGCCTCTACTCACTTGATGGCTTAGTTAATAAAAGTGCCCACTAAGGCCTTTTAACCAACTGATTAAAGTTAGCAAACGCCTGTTTGCTAACTTTACCTCTTACTTTATTTACCCGCCCTATTTAATATACTTTTAATTGCGCTATTTTTGGTCGCAAACACTTACCTATAAATTTAAAAAAAGATACTATGCCGCCATTAATATCGGGCGGGTTTAGCTTTTATACTCCCTGCATTACAATTTAACTAATTGATAGAGTTACTCAACTCAAGGATAAAAATGCAAGCATCTTCAAAAAGTTATTTACTGGCTATCGTGTGTGTACTGCTTGCAATGATGACCATTCAAACGGGCGCGTCATTTGCAAAACAGCTTTTTCCTATTGTTGGTCCTGAAGGCACGACAGCCCTTAGGCTTGGTTTTTCTGCCTTTATACTTTGCTTAGTGTTTAAACCTTGGAAACACTTACCTACTTCGGGTAATCGTATTCCTATAATTGTGTATGGTTTAAGTTTAGGCGGCATGAACATTTTGTTTTATTACGCCATTGAACGCATTCCACTAGGCATTGGTGTAGCACTTGAATTTACAGGCCCGCTTGCTGTTGCCTTATTTTCATCACGCCGTAAACGTGACTTATTTTGGGTTGCGTGTGCTATTGCCGGTATTTTACTTCTGCTTCCTGATATGAGCGGCCAAGACAGCCTTGATCCATTGGGTGTAGCGCTTGCGCTTGGTGCCGGTGCATGTTGGGCAGGTTATATATTATTTGGTAAAAAAACGGGCACACAAAGCTCTGGTGGAGCCACTGTTGCATTGGGTATGACCGTTGCCGCTATAGTGCTAGTACCTTACGGCGGCATTATGCAAAGCGCCGCGTTTACGTGGGAAATTATCCCACTGGGTATTGGTATTGCTATTTTATCAAGCGCACTGCCTTACACACTTGAAATGGTTGCACTGCGTAACATGCCTTCACAAGGGTTTAGCGTAATGATGAGCTTAGAGCCTGCAATAGCTTCGCTCGCAGGGTTTATTATACTGGGTGAGTTACTTACTTTATGGCAGTGGCTCGCTATTTTACTTGTAATTATTGCATCTGTTGGTAGCTCGTTTTCAAACGCAAAAAAACAGGCTACTTAATTAACTACCAAATAACCTAAATAAAGTCACCAAGTAACATGGTGACTTTATTGTGTTGTATCCGGTAACTTTTTAACTCACAGCCTTACTTTGCTTTTTAGTTGTAACCAAATAGCCAATCAACGAAATAAGCGGCATGCCCGTAGCAACCAGTGCAATACCTGTCCACCCGCCCGCTTCATATAATGGGCTGGCAATAAGCGAGCCTACTGCGCCACCTACAAATATACTCGTCATGTAAATAGCGTTTAAACGCGCACGGCTTTGTGGCTCTAGTGCGTACACAGCACGTTGACCCAATACCATATTGGCCTGCACAGCAAAATCAATAAACACACCGGTTAATGCCAATACTATAATGCCGTAAGGTAGCTCAAATAAGCTTGGTAAAAAGCACACTGCTGCAATTACTTTGGCCAGTAACGATACCTGATGTGTATAGCCTTTATCTGCCAAGCGACCAACAATAGGGGCAGCTACAGCACCTGCCGCACCCACTAATGCAAACAATGCTATTTCTGATTGCGATAAACCATACTCACGGGCAAGCACAACCGGTACGCTCGTCCAAAATAAACTGAACGATGCAAACATTAATGCTTGAAAAAGTGAACGTTGGCGCAGCACTGGTTGGCTAATCATTAACTGTTTAAGCGATTTTAATAACTTAAAATACGTCGTTTTATGGGTAGGTTGCCTGCTTGGAATAGCAAAATAAATTACGCCTGCAATAAACACCATACACCCTGCTGCAAAGTAAAATACAGCGCGCCAACCAAAGTGATCGGCTATTAAGCTCGATATAGGTCTTGCCAGCAAAATACCTAGCAAGAGACCCGCCATAATATTGCCAAGAACCTGTCCGCGCTTCTCGTCAGACGATAAATGCGCAGCAAGCGGAATAAGCACCTGAACAGAAACCGAGCTCATACCTATCATTAAACATAAAATAAGCATTACATTAGGTGAATCAGCAAGTGCCGTCCCCACTAAACTCAAAAACGACACAGCTAAAGTAATAAGCATTAAACGCTTATTTTCAATTAAGTCAGCTAATGGCACTAAAAAAAACAACCCCAAAGCGTAGCCTATTTGTGTAAGCGATACGATAAGGCTAGCACTGTGCGCACTTAATCCAACTTCTGGGGCAAGCAACTCAATAATAGGTTGAGCGTAGTAAATATTGGCAACAATAAGACCGCAACACAAAGCAATAATAGTAACGAGTGTATTGCTAAGTGGTTGCGCTGAAACGCCTGTTTGGGTCATGTGTATCTCTACTTTATAAAAATAATAAAACCCAACCAGCAAACGCGGGTTGGGTTTTTACAAAAAGCTTCGTTTTACTTAATTGGTGATGGCTGCCCATGTGGGCTTGAGCGTAAATACTGTTTAGGTGCAGTTACTGTAGCGCCAAGCTCTGCAGCTGCATGCCACGGCCAATGCGGGTTATATAAAATGCCACGCGCCAGCGCTACACCATCGGCTTGCTGCTCACTAATAATATCCTCGGCTTGTTGCGCCTGTGTAATTAAACCCACCGCTATAACAGGCATATTCACAGCTTCTTTTATGGCTGTTGCAAACGGTACCTGAAAATTAGGTTTTACTGGTATTTGTTGCTCAGGGCTTAAACCCGCAGTACTTACATGAATAAAGTCACAGCCGAGTTCATCAAGCGCTTTACTAAGCACTATCGATTGATCTAAATCCCAGCCGCCTTCAACCCAATCAGTTGCCGAAATACGTACACCTACCGCTTTTTCACTAGGAAATACCGCTCTTACCGCTTTAAACACATCAAGCAATAAACGCATTCTGTTTTCTAGGCTACCACCGTAGTTGTCATCGCGCTTGTTTGAAAGTGGCGACAAAAACTGGTGTAACAGGTAACCGTGCGCACCATGTAGCTCGATTAAATCAAGGCCGAGTTCATCAGCGCGTTTAGCTGCACTTACAAAATCTTTAATTAGTGAGTCAATGTCGTCTTGGCTCATTGCTTTTGGTACTGGGCTGCTATCGTCGTACGCAACTGCCGAAGGTGCCACGGTTTGCCAGCCATTAACGTCATCAGGTGCAATAGCATCGCCACCGTCCCATGGTTTTTCAGTTGATGCTTTGCGCCCAGCATGCGCCAACTGAATACCAATAGGCATAGGGCTATATTGTCTTACTGCTTTTAGGCTTTTGCCCAGGGCTTGCTGGGTTTCGTTATTCCAAAGCCCTAAATCGCCGTAGCTAATACGCCCTTCTGGGTTTACTGCTGTTGCTTCTAAAATTAGCAATCCTGCACCACTTAAACTCAATTGGCCCAAATGAATAGTGTGCCAATCGCTAGCAGCGCCATTGTTTGCTGAGTACTGGCACATGGGTGCAATAATAATACGGTTATCTAACGTTACTTGCCCAAGTGATACAGGCGAAAATAGTTGGCTCATTGTTAATCCTTAAAAACACGCACAAAAAAGTGCGGACAAAACAAAAAAGAGTATACGAAGCGGTAATCAAACACGCTCACTCAATAACTTACACAGTTACTTATAAATACGACTACCACTCTTAATGGGGATAAAAACATACTTTAATAGTGCTGATAAAAGCATAACTAATGACATTATAAACTATCAATTTTAATGTAATAATTTGTTTAACGAGCACGTCATAAAGCCATCTTTAAAAAATGAATGACTATTTACCTTTAAACAAGGGTGTGATTTTTAACCTAACTGTACCTAATAGCACTAAGCTATTGCTTATATTGCCTATTAACTAAATAAAAACCCCATACACAAACCATATTTATTCTGTAAAAGTGAATTAAAATTCAATTTAAATATTCCCAGCTACTTCACTCCCTGATAAACTGCTTAACTTAATTTACTAATGTAAAACATTTGAACTGGGGATCACTTTTTATGTTTAAACCAAGCTTGTTAACCTTGGCTATTTCGAGCGCTGTTTCTAGCGTATTTTTATTGCCTAATGCCGCACTTGCTCAAGAGGAAGTTGCAGCTAAAAACAAATCACTCGAAGTAATCGAAGTTACAGCAACAAGGCGCAGCGGCTCTGTGCAAAATGCACCGCTAAATATTACAGCCCTTGATGCAGATATTATGAAAGATCAAAATATCAATGAGCTTGCGGATGTAGCACGCTGGGTACCTGGTTTAACAATCACCGATCAAGGTGGTCGCTCTGGATCGCCTATTATTGTTCGTGGTTTAAATACTAATTCATCTGGTCCATCATCAGATGGCGGCACAGTATCTACTTACATTAACGAAATTCCAGTTTCGGTAGATATGCGCCTAGTAGATATTGAGCGCGTTGAAGTACTCATTGGGCCACAAGGCACCCTTTATGGTGCAGGCACATTAGGCGGTGCAATTCGCTACATGCTTAAACAGCCTGAGCTTGATTTTACATCGCTTGAAGTATACGGCGACCTATTTCAAACAAAAGAAAGTGACTCTTTAGGTGGCGAAGGCGGCTTTATATTTAACCTTCCTATTATCGAAGATAAATTAGCAGTTCGTGCAAGCTTAAACGTATATGAAGACCCGGGTTTTATCGATTACGGCTACGTAGTACGCGAGCCAGGCGTATCACTGCCAGATCCAGATTGGAGCGATAGCTCAGCAGTTAATAACAACCTTAAAAATGTAAAAGACGCCAACGGCGAAACCACCACAACAGGTCGTATTTCTGTTCGCTTTAAACCAAATGAGTCGTTTGAAGGTACGCTTAACTACTTTTACCAAAACCAAGACAGCGAAGGCCGCTCGATTGTTCATTACAACAGCCTTAATGCAAACAACGGTTTAAGCGACGTAATAGGTAAATACGAATCAGCTTATCGCTTTGAAGAGCCTCGCGAAAAAGAAGATCAATTACTAAGCCTTGAACTAAAAGCCGACCTAGGTTTTGCAGAGCTAGTATCGGCAACCGGTATTTCGAGCTTTGATGCCGACGGTCAACGCGACCAAACAGACTTACTTATTCGTCTTGATTACGGCTATGAAGAATTCCCTTCGTTTTCAACGTTTACCCGTGAAATAGACGAAGAAGATACCTTCACTCAAGAAATTCGCTTAGTGTCGCAAGGCGACAGCGACTTTAACTGGATTGTGGGTGGCTTTTACAACAAAACAGAAACCGAAGCGTCAAGCCGAGAGTTTACGCCTGGGTTTGACCAATTCGCTATCGATAACTTTGGTGGCGAGCAGCTAAGACCTGACTCATTAGAATACTTAGAGCTTACAAAAAGTACCGTCACTGAGTCTGCACTATTTGGTGAAGTTGGCTACCAAGTTACCGACAAATTAGATGTGACCATTGGTGCCCGTTTTTACAAATACGATATAGAGTCGCAAGCGGCTTTTGACTTCCCGCTAGCAAATACATTGTATGGTGGAGTAGATCCTGATGTAACCACCGTTGCATACGAAAAAGACGAAGCAGGCGATAACGGTAACTTATTTAAATTTAATGCTAAATACCAGTTCACTGACTCAGTAATGGGTTACGTAACAGTAAGTGAAGGCTTTAGAATTGGCGGCTCAAACGGTTTAGTGTCTTGTCCTGATCCAATTGTTGAGGATCAACAAACAGGTTGTGGTAAACCTGACGAATTATTATATGAAGCCGACACCACAACAAACTACGAGCTAGGCTTTAAAAGTACATGGTTTAGAAGCCAACTACACTTTAACGCCGCGTTATTTAACGTAGATTGGGATGATGCGCAAATCACTGGCGCTACAGATATAGGTCAATTAACGTACCTTTCAAACGCAGGCAGCGCTAATGCAAAAGGGGTAGAAATTTCGACTCGTGCAATTTTATCTGACTCGTTTTCAGTTTACGCTACGTACGCTTACACAAAAGCAGAACTAACATCAGACGCACCATTTTTGTTTAATGCCGATGGTACCGGTGGCGCAGAAGACGGCGACCGTTTACCTGGTTCACCTGAAAACCAATTTTCGATGGGTGTAAACTATCAAACAGATGTGTTTAACGACAAAACGCTTGATATTAACTACGGTTTAACCGCGCAAAGCGACGTTCTTTCAAGAGTAGGACTTCGTGATAACGGCGAAACACTACCAGGTTACAGCTTAAGTAATATATCAGCTAAATTAACGGCTGATGCATGGTCAACTACGCTATATGTTGATAACCTATTCAACAAATACGCGGTTACATCCGTTCGTCGTTCAGATGCCGATATAACATCCGCTAATGGCGCCGACATACAACGTAACTACGGCCATTACATTAATCGCCCGCTTACGGTAGGTGTTAAATTTAACTACAAATTTGAAATATAATTTATAGTAATTTTTAAACAGTCTCACTTTTTAAACACTGTTTTAAGGCTCAAATTTATTTGAGCCTTTTTATTTTCTTTTACAAAATAATAATTACCAAAACCATGCAGCCAAATTTAAAGCAACTTCATCAAAGCGCAATACACTCCCTAAACCAAGGTAAAATAGAGCAAGCACACAAAGCCCTAGTGGAGTTAGTTACACTCAAACCAGACTTTGCTGATGGGTATTTTTTGTTAGCTATGGTTAATTTAACTGTTGGGCAAATACACAAAGCAATAAAGCTCATCGAAAAAGCCCTTACCCTTGGCCAAAGTATTGAATACACCGCGCAACTTGCTAAATGTTACGCACTTACTGGCGAATTACAAAAAGCAAAAAACACCGCACTATCGGTGCCATTAAAGCAAATAACTAAAGCACTTGATGCCGACACACTCGGCGTTGCACTTACTCAAGCAGGCATTCACGAACACGCACTTAACTACTTTGAGCGCGCTATTAAACTGGCTACAGCAGCTAACAAAGCTCAACCACCGTTTTATTATAACTACGGCGTAAGCGCTAAATTTTTAGGACTATTTGATAAAGCCCAACACGCTTTTGAAAATGCCATAGCGCTTAACCCGCTGCACCATCAAAGTCATTTTGCATTAAGTGATTTAACTAAAGTAAGTAAGCAAAACAACCATATTGAACGCTTAAAAAACGTGTTTGAACAAGTAACGCACCCCGATGCAAAACTGCATATTGGCCATGCTTTAGCAAAAGAGTATCAAGATATTGGTGAATTTTCAGAGGCTTTTAACGCGTTAGAGCAAGGTAAAGTAGCAAAACGTGCTGTGCAGCCGTTTGATCATAAAAGCTCAACTGAGTTATTTGAACATATTAAACGCTTAAGTGAACAACACAAACAAGCGCTAACACAAGGTAACCCAACGGCCGAACCTATTTTTGTATTAGGTATGCCCCGCTCTGGCACCACATTAGTTGAGCGTATTTTATCGAGCCACAGCGACGTGCAATCAGCCGGTGAATTACAAGACTTTGGCCTAAGCGTTAAAAAGCTAAGCCAAACACAAACACCTCACGTGCTCGACACTCAAACGCTCAGTAAAGCCTACGAGCTTGATTTTAATCAGCTTGGGTCAACCTATTTAAACGCAACACGCGTAATAACAGGCAGCCATAAGCACTTTATAGATAAACTCCCGTTTAACTTTTTTTATATCGATTTAATAACCAAAGCACTGCCAAACGCTAAAATTATTTGTATGCTGCGCGACCCAATGGACACCTGCATTGGTAACTACCGCCAATTATTTACCATTAATAACCCCTACTACGCCTACTCGCTGGATTTACTCGACACAGCAAAATTTTACAGTCGTTTTTACAAACTAACGCAGCACTTCAGCATGCAACACAGCAATATAAAATTAGTAAAATACGAAGAGTTAGTCGCACAGCCCGAGCAACAAATTAAAGAGTTAGTCAGCTTTTGTAACCTAGAGTGGCAACCCCAGTGTATAGATTTTCACTTAAACACCGCACCAGTTTCTACTGCAAGTAAAATGCAAGTACGCCAACCACTTAACAATAAAGCAATTGGCCGTTGGAAAGCGTTTAGGCCCCATACTGATGAAATTGAAGATTACTTTTTAAAGCAAAATATCAGTTTTGAGTAAGCGTTTTATAGCTGGGAGTTAAATGGATGGACTTAGGGATAGTCCGCTTTGTGCCAATAAGCGAAGCGCCATCCGACACAGTAAAATACCTTGCCAATTATTTTCAACATTTTATGTTGTCGAGTGGTTGGAGAGTGGCCATAAGCTGACCTTCATTATTCAGTCAATTCAAGAGGAAAAGACCAGGTTATACATACAGGTACTGCCCCAGTATAAAACGTTCACTTTCGGGCAATTAAACCGTGTATTGATGTTTACACAACTCACATTTTTACCCAACGTGCTGGCCACTTTGTCCCGTCTAAGACCGCAGCGGGACAAGAGATACGCGCCAATTTTATTTAACTATTAACACTGGGCAATCAGCTTTATTGGCGATCGTTTCTGCAACGTTAATATTCAAAAAATGAGAAAGTCCGGTTCTCCCATGACTGGCAATTACCACCATGCCTATATCACCGCTATTAGTCTCATCTAAAATCTCATTAATGGCATCACCATGTCGAATAACCGTTTCAATCTTTAAATCAGTATTCAACTGACCTAATAACTCATGCATTTTACTCGCCGCAGCGTCTTCCATATTTTTAGCTAACTCTTGGGGAGTTATCGCAAGGATCATATAATTCTCATTATCTGAAGGCTGATCAACAATGTGTAAAATACGAATGCCTACTTGATATAAATTCGCCATTTCAATGGCATATTGCAAAGCATGTGATGCAGTATCAGAAAAATCTGTAGGCCATAAAATATTACCTGTTCGCATATTATTCTCCTTCACAATCTAAAATCATATTTTTCAATGATATTACCAACTCCATAAGAATAGACTCGGCTCCATCTCAGCAAGTTAAGTGTAGTGAGTATTAAAGGGTTATCTATTGATTACGATCAATAAGGCACTAAACATCAATTTATGCTTATTGATTAGGCTGTGATTGCTGGGTTTATTATTCTGGTTGTCGTTGTTGTTTCTTTTATAAAATAATCAATATTTAGAATAATTGGGGCTGACAGTCAGTTTTTCGCTCACAGTTGAACTTCACAAAAGTGCCATTTCCGGACGTTCGTAACGCCGCACTAAGCGGACTAAAACAGTGGGTTATAATGTGTAGCAAATCGAAACCTAACCCACTGTTTTAGTTGCATTTAAGTGCCTTATTAGCAGGCTTTTGCTTAGCCAACTTTAGACATAACCGATAATACAAAGATAAAGAATTAGAGGCATCAGTAGTAGATGGCGAAAAACAAGATATCGACGCTCTTAATGCCGAGATAAAGCATAGAAAGTCAATTGCACCAATTGCTTTATAAAAATTTATAGCCTCTCCATAGTCACTATCTGTAAATGCACCATGCAAAATCCCATGTCGATTAGTATTGTCACTGAATGGGTATTTTTTGGAATTTATATATAAGTTGCTATCAGTGAAATTGATAAATGCATCAAGCATAGAGATAATCCCATTAACAGCACCAATCTGCTTATCAGTTACTTCCTTTCTGCAGTCTTCCGCTAAATTGACAAAAACACTTCTAATACTGCCTACTTCTACATTTCGGCTTTTCGCAAGTTTTTTACCTGCACCTTCAATGACAGGCATAAGACCGGAAACGGCGATATGATCAAGGCCGAGAAAATGAGCCTCCACTGATTCAGATATAATTTCCTGATACTCATTTACGAAAGGGACAGTATGATAACGCTCCGAAACCATTGCGGCTAAATTTTCGGGTGAATATATCTGCGCCAAGTATGGCTCGAGAGTTTTCTCACAAACAACGTCATCATCTATCTGCTTTGCCACGCGTTCCAAAAAACCGACTTGAACGTATGCAGGCAAAAACCACCCTACTTTATTAAACGCATTTTTTAGATAATCCACTGAGCCTCCTTTGCCTGCTAACATCTACATAAGGGGCAGTAACACGTGGGCTAAAATCCGAGCGAAGCGACAGAGCCCACGTGTTACTGTCCCAGCGAGCGGCTTAATGTTTTTGTTAGCTCATGATGTTTGATATTACAGTCAGACCGGCTAATAAGGCTGTGATAACTCCTAGCAACTTCACGACCTGTTTTTTCTTTGGAATATCTTTTGTTACAAAGATTAGTAAATCAACTGTGATTATGTAAAAGAAAACCGTAAGAACAAATAATACATAAGTCGATAAGTCGCTAAAATTAAACCAAGGAATACTTTCAATCGATACTTTGGCTTTTATTGTAAAGCCCGCCAGGTACACAACCATTAGTCCAAAAGAAAAGTCAAAACTAGAATTCGATGCCCAATGAAAAAACACCTTGAGTGGGTTGAATAGCTTTGATTTTCTGGTTAACCAACTAGATAAAACAAACAAGAAAGCGAAAAACGTAAATGTTAATATTGAGAAGAAAAACAGGCTTTCATCGAAAAGTACTCTAATAATTTTGTCACTATCATATTCTTTGTAGAAAATGGTTTTAAAGTGAGCAAATCCCAACGTAAAATAACTGAGGAAAAAGAACATTTTGAGTAAATGGTATCCCCTCTTTTTTAACTCTAAGGCCATAACGTCATATTTCTTTGACCATTCTTTATATCTTTGAAACATAGCTACTTCCATTGATTATCCATATTAGTGAGCTAACGATCCTGTAGATTAACTCGTTTTTAATTTATTTTTATTGATGGTTTAACCATAGCTGAGTTCCTATTTTGGTTCAATCGATTACAGTGTTTTATGCAGAATATAAAGTGGGAGTTTGGTGTTGTTTTAATTAGTGTTTTGAAAGGGGTTATCGATATTTGAGTAATTAGAGAAGAGGATTACCATTCGAGGTGATAAGGGCTTACCACCATTATTTACTAACAGTTGTCATCGTTCTATTGGTTATGTACAACAATTACTGTTTAAGTATAAATTAATATGGGTGTCATCCTAATTTTGGCACTAGTGGTGTTTTTAGAAGTAAACCAGCACTCCCGAAAATCTCTCGATAAGATGTTTTTTTTCATAAAGTTGAGTATGATGGATTCTATAATATTCTGACATTTAAAGAATATAGGGCACAGGTACACATTTTTGATAAGCGCTTAGGGAAAGGCAATGAGTAAAAAATACGTTGATTTAACTCCTGTAAATACCGCTGATAGTGAGGGGCATTATGCTGAAGCAATAAAAATAGCATTAGATAATAATAATGTGACAAATATTGCATTGACAGGATCGTACGGTTCGGGGAAAAGCAGTATTATTAATTCCTTTGAAAAAAAATTCTCATTTCCTCTACCAAGCTTCAAAGAGAAATTAAAAACATTCCTTAGATTCAGTTCTTCCGATAACAAGGGGGATAAAAAAAGCGTATATAATTTCATGAACATTTCACTGGCGTCATTTTCTGAGAAGAAAGAAGATACTTCAGACATTCTTATTGAAAGAAGTATTTTACAACAAATGACATATGGAATATCAAGCCGAAAAATACCTTTATCTCGTTTTAAAACAATAACAAAAGATAAACTCGAAGACTGTAAAAGTTATTTTTTCATTACTTGGTTATTGACTACGATAATATTCGTGAGCACGCTATCTATTGGTCTCTTTTCAAAATTTATAGCAATCGCTTCTTTGGCTGGCTGGGGTATCACAACTTTTAGTTTATCTGGTCTTATACTTTACTCTATCAATGTTTACCGGCATATTAACCGCAAGTCTTTTAAGAAAGTCAATGTAAAAAGCGGTGAAATTGAGCTTGGAGAACAAAGCAAAAACTCCATTTTAAATCGCTATCTAGATGAAATTTTATACTTTTTCCAATGTAATACTTTTGATGTTGTCGTTTTTGAGGACTTAGATCGATTTGGCTCATCTGAAATATTTGTAAAATTAAGAGAGATAAATACATTAATAAATAAGTCGGAAGATATTAATCGACGTGTTGTATTTTTATATGCGATCAAAGATGAAATGTTTGCTCACAAAGAAAGAGCTAAGTTCTTTGATTTCATTATTCCCGTTATCCCCATAATCAATTGCTCTAACTCCTACGAGAAATTACAAGAAAGACTACCAGATACAAAATATTCAAATATGAATATTGGAAGGTTAGACCAAGACTTCTTGAAAGAAGTTTCTATCTATATTGATGATATGCGTTTGCTTAACAATATAGTCAATGAAATGAACTTGTATTATAGCGTCTTGTTTAGTGACCACATCAAGCCTAGCAAATTACTGGCTCTCATTATATATAAAAATGTTTATCCTGAAGATTTTTCTAAATTACATGAAAATAGAGGTCTGGTTTATGAGTGCTGTAATAACAGAAATAAATTAATTGAGTTTCACACTGCATCTTTGCTCAGCAATATTGAGATTGTTAATGGCAAATTACAGTTTATATACAATCAAATTCAGCAACAGAAATCTATGTCTATATTGGATTTAAATAGCATTTATATACATAAGATTATTGAGCAAGATTATGGTCATGACTACTCCGTTAATATTAACGGTAGCTTTGTCGAGTTGGAAAAATTAAAAGTGGAAGATAACTTTAATGCATTATTAGATATTGACGACATAACAGTTAAGTTTATAAGAAACAACCATTGGGTAAATCGATCCTTAAACATGTCTTTTAATGATATTGAAAATAAAGTTAACTCTGAGTTTAGTTACCTTGAACGGAAAAATTTGATACTAGGTAATAAAACAGCTCAACAGGAAAAATTAGAAGAAGAAAAAGCTAACTTAATCAAGCAAAAGTCAGAACTAGTTAAATTATCGCAATATAAATTATTACAAAAGGGTAGTGATTTCTCATTATTTTCAAAAGATGGGTATGCTGATGATAGCTCTTATAATTTACTCCGATATTTACTGCGTAATGGACATATAGATGAGTATTACCAAGATCATATATCGCACTTTTATGATGGGCGTTTATCTCATAATGATATGAATTTTATTAAAGCCGTAAGGGACTTCAGACCCTCAAGTTTAACTCTCCAACTTACTTATATTGAAGAGATAATTAAGAATAGATTAAGAGAAAATGACTTCAAAGAAAAGTATATTTTCAATATTTCATTACTAGACTATTTGGTAAAATATAAGAAAGCTCATAAGCATAAACTAACCCTCTTACTTGAAAATATTAGTAATAACATTGAAAGCTTGTGGGACTTTTTACTTGTCTTCATTGATGCTACGCGGTCTGTTGAGCGGTTTATACAACTGCTATCGCAGCAATGGCCTAATTATGCATCGACGATTACTGAATCAAATGAAATTAATGCCTCACAAAAAAGCTACCTATTGAAATTAATACTGCTACATGTTGAATCAGAATTCATTTATAAATATATGAATAGCGAGGAAACCTTCACTAACTACTTAGCGGTTAACCCTGAAAGTATTTTAGATCTCCAGCCTGCAGAGCAAATGCAGGTGTATTACAAACTCACTGATTTAAATATTAAATTTAAAGAGCTTGAAGAGTGCGCTGGTGATGACAAATTATTAAGTCATATTTTTGACCAATCTCTTTACGAAATCACTTCTGAAAATATATGTTTGATACTGAAAAAATTAAACAAACAACAAGATGAGATAGAGAAAAGTAATCTGAGCGTTATCTATAATAGCAATATTGAAAACTTCATTTGTTACATTGAAGATAATATTGAAACCTATATTAACAAAGTATTTTTAGCTCTTCCTGTCAATAGAGAGGAAAGTGAAGAAACCATTATTAAATTACTTAACAATCCAGCCATAAGTAGTGAAACTAAAGAAAAAATAATTAAGAAGCAAAACCATGTATTTGAGTCACTTTCAAATATACCAAGTGTTTTTTGGAAACTATTATTGGTTGAATCAAAATTAGAAATAAATTGGGGCAATTTAGCTGAATTTAATAATGAGTTTCCTGATGATAAAAGTCAATTATTTGAAGTGCTTAATCAAAAAGCTCAGTGTCTCTCTATTTTGAAAATAAACAAAGATTCAAAGTTTGAAGAAAGTATTTCTGAAATAATTCAAATGATATTAGTGGATGACTTAATAAATAACGCGGCTTTTGCATTGCTTATTAAAGGGCTTCCTTACAAATATAAAACGTTAAATCGTTACGATATTCCCAAAGAAAAAATGGAAGCTTTACTAACAGAAAACCTATTATCTTTATCTGAGACTAACTATAGCAGCCTTACTGAGCACCATCCTGAATTAGTAGGCCTGTTTATATTTAATAATCTTTCTGACTATTGGAATAAGTCCAATGAATATGAACTTTCACCTGATACATCATTATTTTTATTAAATGCAATTACTTCGTTGGTAGACCAAGTTGCCTTAGTAAAACTATTGAATGAGGGTAATTTGGAAGATAATCATAACTTAGCTAATAATATTTTACATATATTGTCTAAAGTCACTGATCTAAAGCAATTTGAAGAAAGTTTGTTATATATTGCAATTAAACATTCAACTGGAAAAAATCAAGCTATCACTCTATTTCTTAAACTTATTAATACTTTTAATAAAGAAGAGATAACAGATTTACTTAAGTCAATGGGGCAACCATATTCTCAAATAGCTTCTTTTAAAAATAACCCTAACTTGGTAAATAATCGCCTTCATAAAGATTTAGCAATAGCATTAGAGGACTGTGGATATATCTCTAGTCAAAAAATCAAGGACAATAAAATTGCAATATATACTAGACGATCTTAAATGAATGTTGAATTAGCTTTTCCAGTAAACATTATTAGAGGCATAGTAACCAAATGAGGGCTGTTTGCCTTTTGCTTCTAACCCGCAATAGGGGCGAAAGCGGGCTAGCCTTTATAAGTGTAAGTAAGTAGAAATTACAAATTTACGCGCACATCCTAATATTTTTGCTCATAGCTTATATATTTTTAACGTAAATAAAGCCAAGGGTATAAAGAAGGGTGTTTCGAGCTTTAAATTTAAAATACACATTGATATCAACCACTTATTTACCACTGTGCAGCATGATGTATATCGCAATAGTCTGTGGCGTGGTGTAGTGAAATAGTTAATTTTGCCACGAACTAAAAGATTAAAACAACAGTGGGTTACGCATGTGATGCCCAACGGAGTGAGGGCATATGTGAGATTCCTTCACTACCCCAACAAACCTTAATGAGTATCACTATTGACTAGTACAATAACTCTAAGAAGCTTTTGTTCAAAAACGGGTTTATCGACCGTCTGGTTATCGCTCTAATCCGACTAATAGCTACATGCAATTTGCAGATACTCAATACTTTAACAAGCCTTTGCTGTATACCAAGCTGAAGGGTAACTCCAACTGCATACTATTTTGCGATTATAAGAGCTTGTTATTCTGTTTTTAAAACTATACCTTTCGATTGGGCAAATATTACTAGCGCAAATACTATTTCGGTTATCCCGCCAATAAAGGCGCCGATTACAAAATTGGCATTTAATACAATACATGCCAGAAAACATAAGCGAAACACCTAAAATCCAGTACACTTTCATGCCATATAAAGTGTTGAAAACTAAATAGCGAACACCAATTATCATCAGCATTATTGAATAAAACCATTCAGCTTGAAGTTTTGCTACATAAAACGCTAAAAACAAACCAACAAATAAAATAATAGTGCTTTCTAAGGCCAATTTACCTAATGGATTTTTAGGATCATGATTGCCAGAGCGTTTAAGCGCTTTTGAAAGTAGCATGGCTAAAGGATGTATAAACATACCACCAAAAAACAAAGTAAGCATACTCGATTGATTTGAATGCAGTAATGCGACAAAGCCAGCTATACACCAAACCAAGCCAGACACTAATACACCGGTTCCACCACCGAAGTATGCGAGGTTCATATTTTGTTGCGCATCTTCAAACTTCATAAAAATCCTTAATTTTAGAAATATCCCTAATTTAATATTATCGCATCGTTATTAGTTACAAATCGTTACTCGAATACACACTTAAAATAGGGAATTTATAATCGGCAAACGATACAGTTACCGATTGTGTTTCGTTGCCTTTAAAACCGAGTTTAAATTCCATTGGCATGAATCGGCTGCCGTCAGCAAAAAGTGCAAGTAAGTGCTCCTCGCCTAATTCGCGATTGCCCGACGATAAGTTAGTTAGCGTTATAACAGCCCAGCGTTCGCCCTCTTCATTGCTCATTAATACATAATTAACGATTTTAAAATCCCCTTTTTTAGGGGTTATGTTGCTATCGTTTGCAAACGATAAGTGCATGCTATTTGGTACTGCACGGTCAACATTTAGCGCTTTGATAGAGTCGGCTTGGGTTGCCCACGAAAGCACCAATAAAATGATCACTAAGGCTTTATTCACTGTTAGTTCCTTTTTATTACCTAGTAAAATACCTAGTAAATTACTTAACAAATTACATAACAATAACTGTTTAAATTATATTTCGCATTCCATACCTATTATGTAAACAAACAATCATCGTTATTTACCCAGCGCTTTGGCTGCGCCATTGCAGACTAAGCGCTCATTCAGTGTGCTTGCGCTACTTTAGGGTAATAACGAGTGATAAGAGTAAATAATTCAAAGCTAACTTAAAGTAAAAAGCGCGATTAAACAGGAGTATAAACGTATGGCAAGCACACATAAAAACTCAACAATGGATTTATCTGATCCCAGTAATAGCATTCAAGTAAGAGGGGCGCGCGTTCACAACTTGAAAAATGTAGACGTTGATTTACCTCGTAACGCATTGGTTGTTTTTACAGGAATATCGGGCTCTGGAAAATCGTCGCTTGCGTTTGGAACGCTGTTTGCTGAGTCGCAGCACCGTTATCTTGATTCAGTATCGCCTTACGCCCGTAGGTTAATAGATCAAGTTGATGAGCCCGATGTTGATTCTATTGAAGGGCTACCGCCTGCCGTTGCTTTGCAGCAGCAACGCGGCGCGCCCTCGGTTCGCTCATCCGTTGGCAGCATAACAACTATTTCTAACGCGCTACGCATGCTTTACTCTCGTGCTGGCGAATACCCCAAAGGGCAAAGCATACTTTACGCCGATGCGTTTTCGCCGAATACGCCACAAGGTGCGTGCCCAGAATGCTCAGGGATAGGCCGAGTGTTTGAAGTAACCGAAAAGCTACTTGTGCCAGACGATACAAAAACTATTCGCCAGCGCGCCATTGAAGCGTGGCCACCAGCATGGCAAGGTAAAAACCTAAGCCGTATTCTTACTTCCCTTGGTTATGACATAGACACACCTTGGAACAAACTTTCTAAAAAAGCACGCGATTGGATTTTATTTACCGACGAAACACCTACTGTGCCGGTATACCCAGAATACACCTATGAGCAAACACAAAATGCGATAAAAAATAGCGAAGATCCAAGCTACATGGGAACTTTTTCAAGCGCTAAACGCTTTGTTTTACAGTCTTTTGCTACTACGCAAAGCCCGCGTACAAAAAAGCGCGTATCACAGTTTATGCAAATATCGCAGTGCCCTACTTGCCAAGGTAAAAAATTAAAACAAGCATCGTTAAGTGTTAAATTTGCAGGGCTCGATATTGGCGAGCTATCTCAACTTACCTTAAACGAACTTGCTAAAAAATTAAGTAACGCCGCCAACACCAAAGTAAATAAAAATACAAAAAATCCAGAGCAAGCCATTGTTACGCAGCGCATTGCCAGTGACATTCTCACTCGTATTGAAGCACTAACCATGCTTGGTTTAGGGTACTTGTCGCTAGAGCGTACAACGCCAACGCTCTCACCCGGAGAACTACAACGATTGCGACTTGCCACACAAATTCGCTCTAAATTATTTGGGGTAGTTTACGTGTTAGATGAACCATCTGCGGGTTTACACCCTGCCGACACACAAGCACTTTTAAAAGCGCTCGATGAGCTAATAGCGGCTGGCAATTCTGTATTTGTTGTTGAGCACGATGTTAGCGTTGTTAAACACGCCGATTGGATTGTTGATGTAGGCCCTGATGCAGGTGTGCATGGTGGCGACATTATTTACAGCGGCCCTGTTGAAGGGTTAAGAAAAATAAAAAATTCGCACACCGGTCGTCACCTTTTTGCTAAAAACGCCAGTCAAGAGTCTACTCAAAACAGCGCGCAAAAAAAGGAGCATAGGCAGCCAAAAGCGTGGTTAAAATTGGCTGATGTTGAGCGTAACAATCTTAAAAAACTCAATGCAGAATTTCCATTAGGTGTTATGACAACAGTTACTGGGGTTTCGGGCTCTGGTAAATCAAGCCTAGTAAGCCAAGCGTTAGTAGAACTTGTTTACGAAGCACTTGGGCAAAAAGTAGTAACACAAGCGCCAACCGACGAAGCCGACTTACTCGAACAAGAGCTGCAAACACACACCAGCGGAAAAATCATTGAAGGTATAAATAATATAAGCCGCCTAATTACCGTAAATCAAAAAGCGATTGGCCGTACCCCTCGTTCAAACTTAGCTACCTATACGGGTTTGTTTGATCACGTGCGTAAACTATTTGCTTCAACACAAAAAGCAAAAGAGCGCCGTTACGATGCCGGTCGTTTTTCGTTTAATGTTGCTAAAGGTCGCTGTAAAAATTGTGAAGGCGTTGGCTTTGTGAGTATAGAGCTACTGTTTTTACCTAGCGTTTATTCACCTTGCCAAGTATGTCATGGCAAACGTTATAACGAGCAAACGCTTGAGGTTACATATCGTGATAAAAACATAAGCGATATCCTCAATTTAACGGTTGAATCGGCGTATACCTTTTTTGAAAACGAACCTGCAATACTACGATCACTCGATGCACTTATGCAAGTAGGTCTTGGGTATTTGCGTTTAGGGCAACCTGCAACTGAGCTTTCTGGCGGTGAAGCGCAGCGTATTAAATTAGCAACCGAGCTGCAACGTGCACAGCGCGGCAACACGCTTTATATTCTCGATGAGCCAACTACGGGTCTGCATCCATCTGATGTATCAATGTTAATGTCGCAGTTAAATAAATTAGTTGATGCTGGCAACACCGTTATTATGGTTGAACACGATATGCAAGTAGCCCGTAATAGTGACTGGGTAATTGATGTAGGCCCAGGCGCGGGGCAACAGGGAGGCGTGATAGTCGCACAAGGTACACCGCAAAAGGTGTCTGAGTCAAAACAAAGTAAAACTGCGCCATTTTTAAAAGCGCAATTAAGCCACACACACTCTGGTTAAGCGGTTTATCGTCAGTTTGCGTGTAATAAAAAAGAGCCAGAGGCTCTTTTTTATTAATCAAGGGCCAACCAAACGCCCACAAGTATCATTAAACTGCCTGCTATACGGTTCATCCATTTAATATTATCGCCACGGGCTAAAAATAAACGTAAGCTTTTACCGCCTGTTGCATACGCTAACATACTTAAAAATTCGGTGGTCATTATAACGCCAAGCAATACTAAAAGCTGAGGAGCTACAGCATGGTCAACACTTATAAACGGCGGTAATAACGAGATCATAAACGCCCACCCTTTAGGGTTAGCAATTGCGGTTACAAAACCCTGAGTAAATAACGACTTCCTACTTACGTCACTTGGTTTTGAGGTATCGACCGACATTTTGCCTTTGGCTCGCCACATGTTAACGCCAATGTAAATTAAGTACGCACCGCCTACCCACTTTAAAATGGCAAATGCATCTGGGTAATTTAGCATTACGCTTGCAACGCCTAATACCGCAGCTATGGCAACGGTTGCTACGCCTAACAGCTCGCCTATCATCATCCATAATGTGCGGCGCACGCCAATGCTCATACCGAGTGTCATGGCAAGGGTCATACACATACCTGGGGTGATAGACACAAAAAAGAACGTAGGAATAAAAACCGCAAGTGCTGATACATCAATCATTAATTTACTCTTATATTAAAAGCAAAAACGCGGCTATAAGTAGCCGCGCTGTTGCTTACTCATGTTTATTACTATTGCCCAGTACTTACCACGGGTTCAGTAATAACCTCTACTGGCTCTGCTGTATCATTTAGCAAATACTTATCTAACCACTGTTCTTGTTCCCACAATACATGTAATAAGCTTTTACGCGCACGGTAACCATGTGCTTCGTAAGGGAGCATTACTAAGCGAGCATCTTTACCTAAACCTTTTAGCGCTGCGTACATGCGCTCACTTTGCATTGGGAAGGTTCCTGAATTAGGATCTTCTTGACCGTGGATCATTAGCATTGGCTCGTTAATTTTTTCAGCGTGAAAAAACGGCGACATATTAGCGTACACACTTTGTGCTTGCCAAAAATCACGCTCTTCTCCTTGAAAACCAAACGGCGTTAATGTGCGGTTATACGCGCCACTGCGGGCAATACCTGTTTTAAATAAATCGCTATGAGCCAATAAGTTAGCAACCATAAATGCACCGTATGAGTGCCCTGCTATGGCAATTTTGTTTTTATCGGCAATGCCTTTTTTAACCAATACATCAACAGCTGCTTGCGCACTTGATACTAACTGCTTTCTAAAGTTATCGTTTGGCTCGCTGCCATCAATACCCACTATTGGCATTTTAGGGTCGTCAAACACAGCAATCCCTTTAGCAAGGTAAGGCATTGGCCCCCAATAACCAATGTAGGTAAATGCATAAGGCGATTCGCGAACTTGCGATGCTACGGCTTTATCTTTGTATTCAAGTGGGTAAGCCCACATAAGTACCGGTAACGGCCCTTGTGTTTTATCGTACCCTGGTGGTAAATAAAGCGTGCCCGAAAGCTCAACACCGTCGTCGCGTTTATAACGTAATTGCTCTTTAGTTACGCCTTTAAATGCAGGGTACGGGTGCTCAAATGTCGTTAATTGCGTTAGCGTGTCGTTATCTAAATTGCGTATAAAAAAGTTAGGTTGCTCAGTTTTAGATTCGCGAATAGTAATAAAGCGCTCACCTTCGTCGTCAAGCAGAGCGCGTACACGCTCGTAGTATGGCGCTTCTGATTGCCATAAACGCTTGCTGCTATTTGTTTTAACATCGTATTGGTCTAAAAACGGGATATTACCTTGCTCTGAAGCTCCATTACCGCGCAGGTAAATATAACGCCCGCCTACAATTTTAATTACGTTTGCGCCTAAATCGTTGCGCTCGTAAATTGCATTACCAGGGTCTTTATACGCATCGTTGTAACTACGCTCTGAAAATAGCACGCGGTTTCTGTCGGCATTTCGTGGTTGTACTATGTAAGTACGTACTTGGCGATCGCTAAAGCGCCAGTCTGTCAGCATGGCTACGTTTTCGTTGCCCCACTCAATACCAGAATAACGGCGTTCTACTTTGGCAAATAATTTAGGCTCGCGTTTAAATGGTGCACGTAAGCTGTGAACATAATCATGATGCTCAACGTCGGTTTTCATGTCGCCGCCATCTTGTGCTTCTGCCCAAATAACTTCAGCGCCTTGATCGGCTCGCCATTCAAAATCACGGCGGCCAGTGCGTACACTGTCGTAACCTTGTGGAATGTTATCGGCAAGTGGCTGTTTTGCCAGCTCTGCTAATGCATAGCCGCGCATGCCCCATATTTGCCACGTGCTTGCAAAGCGGCTGTAAGGCACTTGATACGAAAACGGCTCATTAATACCGGCAACTAAAATATTGGTAGAATCAGGTGATACCGAAAACGATTTAAATAAAGAAGGGCTACCTATTGCTTGAGTATTGCCATCAAGCGTTACGTAAGCCAGCTGCCCTTGGCCGTAAAACTTAAATTGTGCTTCATCAAACGGGCTTGTTAATAAATTTTGGTAAGTACGTGCTGGTGCTTTTTCGCCAGTACTTTGTTGAATAACAGGCACTACATTTTGGCTGTTATTTTCAAGCCTTGGTTTACCAAAATTAACAGCAAGATTTGCAACAATGGCGCTGCTATCTGGCAGCCATTTATATGGTGAGGCAGTTAGTACCGAATTTAACGCAGCACTAGTTAACTCTTTTGCTTGTTTGGTTTCAACGCTGTAAAGCCATAAGTTGGCTTGGGTTGGTTGCTCAACAACAAAGGCTAAATATTGACTATTAGATGACCATTTAGGTGAGCGAATAATGCCATTAGGTAAGTTGTTAATACTGATAACCGACCCGCTTTGAACATGCTTTAGCTCCACGGCGCTAAATTTGGCACTCACACGAGAGCGCGAAAAATTAGCGGGGTTTAGCTTAATACCAGCAAGCTTAAGCTCTTCTTTTGCAAGTTCATCAAGGGTTACTACACGTTTGCGTTCAAAAAGCGCTAGCCACTGGCCATCGCTCGATAAGTAACTAGTGGGTGCTAACTTAGCGTCAACCAATGCTGCAAGTTCAGGTGATGGGGTTTGATAGCCCTGCTCGGCGTAACTTGTTGGTACTAATGCCGCACAACAAATAAAGGCAACTAACAGCCTAAAAGCGCTCATGTTTTTATCCTTTTGTTATTTTTTACTCTTATAGGCGTATATAAACACGTTTTGCTTTGTTCATAAAGTATTAAGGTAAGTTAAACACCTCTAAAAGATGACTTAATAGTGCTGATTAAGCTAAACTACAGCGCTATTTATTCACCACTGCGGTACTTAAAATACAATGCATAACAAAGCCAAATCAGTCACTATTTTTGATGTTGCAGAGCGTGCTGGTGTATCAAAATCAACCGTATCGCTGGTACTTACCAAAAGCAATAAAGTGGGCAATAAAAGTAAACAAAAAATACTCAAAGCGATTGATGAGCTAGGTTACGTTTATAATCGTGATGCCGCTGCTATGCGCTCAAAGCGCTCAAATTTAGTGGCCATAGTAATAAACGATTTAACTAACCCAGCTATGGCACACCTTGCTACCAGCCTACAACTTTTGTTAAACGACAATGGCTTACAAGCCATGATTGTAAGCAGTAATAATAGTCTTGAACTACAAGCAAACGCAGTTAAAAACTTAAAAGAATACAACGCGGCTGCATTTATTATTTGCCCCGTTGCTAATACTTGCCCCAAATGGCTTGATACGCTCAGCGCGCAACACAAAGTAATTACCGTAATGAGCGAAGTGCCCTTTAGCGCAGCTCCATGCGTATTACCCGACTATAAAAAAGCCAGCCACGTAGCCAGTATGCATTTACTCGCACAAGGTGTGACAAACATAGCATTTATAGGCAATGAACTTACTTTAAGTGATTCACAAGCACTGCAAAGTGGCTTTAATACCGCATGCGCGCAGCACAGCATTGCACCATTAGCACCGATTGACTGCGCAGTAAACACAGCCCTTAGCGCTAAAAATGCATTTATAGAAGCATATAAACACAACCCCACATTAAACGCAGTGGTGTGTGCAAACGATATTATTGCTCAAGGTGTTATTGCCGCCATTAACTCATTAACTCATCACTCTATAAAAGTAGTGAGTTGCCACCACATTCCTAATAGCGCGGTTATAAATAATCAATTAACCACTGTGGCTATTAGTACAACTGATATAGCTAAGCGGTGCCTTTTAATACTGCAAGAGCTACTACAAAATACAGCCCCGCCAGTAAAAACACTGGTAAATGTAAACTTACAAATTAGAGATTCTAGCCAATGAAAAAAGTGCTGGTAATTGGCTACGTATGGCCAGAGCCAAATTCGTCTGCTGCGGGAACGCACATGATGTCGTTATTAAATGCATTTAGAGCGCAAAACTGGGTCGTTGAATTTGCAACGCCCGCGCAGCGCACCGATCACATGGTAAATCTTGACGACTTCGGCATAACCAGTCAAAGCATTGCACTAAACTGCGACAGCTTTGACGAATACGTTAAAGCCTATAATCCAGATATAGTCATGTTTGACCGTTTTATGATGGAAGAACAATTTGGCTGGCGCGTCGATAAACACTGCCCACAAGCGATTAAAATTTTAGATACCGAAGATTTACAATGTCTGCGTAACGCTCGCCACGAAGCGCACAAAGGTGAGCGCGAGTTTACAACCAGCGATTTACACTCAGACATAGCAAAACGCGAAATTGCCGCTATTTTACGCTGCGACCTAAGCTTAATTATTTCAAGTTATGAAATGAGCCTGCTAAACAGCGTATTTAAAATAGAGCCAAGCTTATTATACCATTTACCGTTTATGGTCGATTTAAGCTCACTGCCTACAAGTACAAAAACGTTTGAGCAGCGCCAGCACTTTATGACCATAGGTAACTTTAGACACGCGCCAAACTGGGATGCTGTACTTTACCTACAAAAAATATGGCCACTTATTCGCAAGCAGCTACCAAAAGCAGAACTACATATTTATGGCTCTTACCCACCACCAAAAGCCACGGCACTAAATAACCCTAAAACAGGGTTTTTAATAAAAGGCTGGGCCGATAATGCGTTTGATGTAATGCAAAGCGCACGCGTATGTTTAGCACCACTGCGTTTTGGTGCAGGCATTAAAGGTAAATTGCTTGAAGCCATGATTATGCAAACACCCAGCGTTACCACCAATATTGGCGCAGAAGGCATGCATAACGATTTACCATGGCCGGGTAAAATAGCCAACACCGCCGATGACTTTGCCAATGCTGCCATTGAAATGTACACCAATCAAAGTGACTTTGAACAAGCGCAGCAAGATGGCAACACGCTCCTTAATACGCTGTACAACAAAGTACAATTGAGTGCTGCGTTAATTCAAAAAGTCGATTCAATAAGTAGTGATTTAAACGCTCATCGCGAAAAAAACTTCACAGGCCAAATGCTCAAACATCATACAATGCGCAGCACTCAATACATGTCGCAATGGATAGCTGAAAAAAATAAAAAATTAGATTAAAAATGACTAGACACGCACCAATTAGTGTTTAAAATCGCGCCCATCAAACGTGGGCATTTTTAGCTGTATTGTCTATATTTTTAGCTTAGTTATCGCAATATTTGGTCCAAAAAGATTTGAAAACTGCAACCTTTACAGAAAAACGCAAATTTATCGTTAAATTGGGTAAGATGCTTCACAAATACGGTACGCCTGCTTACCGCTTAGAAGCTCACCTCATGGAAGTGGCTACATACTTAGGACTTAAGTCGTCGTTTGTTATGTCGCCAACCTCTGTAACGTTTGTTATTTGGACCGATGGCCACGAAGACGAATATACCCATGTTGCACGTGTAGACCCTGGCGATCACGATTTAGGCTCACTTGCCGACACCGACGACCTTGTAAACCAAATGCTTGACGACAAGCTAAGTTTACAAGAAGTTGATGCGCAACTAGACGCTATTTTTGTAATGCCAAACCCATACAACAAACTTGTTACGGGCGTTGCGTTTGCAACTTCTGGTGGTGCGTTTGCAATGTTAATGGGTACTAGCTGGACTGATGTTATTTGGTCATCGCTACTTACCTTAGTTGTTTATGTGTTTGTACTTTGGTCTGGACGCTCAAAACGCGTAGCTCATATGCTTGAGCCATTAGTGGCCATAATATCAGCCATACTTGCCTGTGCAGTAAGCGTGTATATAACACCTGAGATAAATATACGCTTGGTGGTACTTTCGGCCATTATTGTGTTTATACCCGGTTTAGCACTTGCGCTTGGTTTAGCTGAGCTGGCAGCACGGCATTTAGTGTCGGGCACAGCAAGAGTAATGGACTCGTTTATGCTGTTATTTAAACTGTATTTTGGCGGTTTTATTGGCATAGGTATTGGCTTTGCACTTTTTGGGCAAGCCGATTTTGTACAACCTGAACCATTACCAAAGTGGACCGCATGGCTGGCTATATTTTTACTTTGTAGCAGCTTAATCGTTATTTTTAGAACCAAACTTAAACACGCAGTTTGGTCTATTGCATCAGGCTTTATAGCGTATGGCACCAGTATTGGCTCGGCTATGTACCTTGATTACACATTAGGTACGTTTGTAGGTGCTTTATCGGTGGGTATATTTAGTAACTTGTTTAACCGCGTTGCTAATGCGCCGGCCTCTATTGTTGCCATGCAAGGCTTGATTGTATTAGTACCAGGAAGCAAAACATATATAGGCTTAAACTCACTTATTGAAGGCCAAGACTTTGTATATGCAGAGCACATAGGCCAACAAACGTTTTTAATATTTATGTCGCTTGTTGCAGGGCTAATATTTGCAAACGTCGCCCTACCGCCTAAAAAGAGTTTGTAAGTGATACTGAGCGCTCGCTTTACTTTGATTGAGTAAAGCGAGTGAAACGTTAAACTAAAACAACGACCAAGTAGCAATTGATGCCAATGCTAAGTGTTTTAGCTCTTTACATCGCACTTGAGTGAGCTCAAAAGCATCGTAGTGATTCCAACACTATACTAAAAATCTTCCATTTTAATCATATCCTACTTCTAATTTACACTTCCCTATTGAGCCAAAATACTCAATAGGGAAGTAACTAACTAGCGTGACCAGTTAGTTTTGGCAAGCTCTACAATTTCGTTTCCTTTGCCATTTATCAACGCTTTCATCATGTAAACACTAAAGCCTTTTGCTTGCTCTAATTTGATTTGCGGCGGCATTGAAAGCTCTTGTTTTGCTGTATCGACTTCTAAAACAACAGGTCCTGAGTGATTCATCATCTCGTTCATTGCCGATGGTAATTTTTCAGGGTCGTCCACATGAATCCCTTTTAAGCCACAGGCCTCTGCAATTTTAGCAAAACTTGGGTTTTCTAAATCGGTATCGCTTGATAAAAACCCACTGGCTTTCATTTCCATAGCCACAAAACTAAGTGAGCGATTATTATAAACAACAATCTTTATTGGTAAATTAAGCTGCTTAAGTGAGATTAAATCGCCCATTAACATCGAAAAGCCACCATCACCACACATTGCAATGACTTGGCGGTCTCTATCTACAGATTGAACCCCCATTGCCTGCGACATGGCATTTGCCATAGAGCCATGATTAAACGATCCAATTAACCGGCGCTTTCCATTCATTGATAAATAACGCGCAGCCCACACTGTTGGTGTACCTACATCACAAGTAAAAACAGCATCGTCAGCCGCTTGCTCGTTGAGTAAACGTGTTAGGTATTGCGGGTGAATTAAATTTTGCGAGGTTTTTCCACTGGCTAGTTCATCAAGATCTTGTCGAGACTCTTTGTAGTTTTTAACACATTTTTGTAAGTGCGAACTGCTCCGTTCACCTTTAATATAATCAAGCAGTGTGGTCACTGAATTTTTTGTGTCTCCTAATACGCCACAATCAATTTGAACGTGTCGCCCGAGTGACGCAGCCTGATTATCAATTTGCAATATGGTGGTATTTTCAGGATAAAAAGCACGATAAGGAAAACTAGTACCAATCATAAGTAACGTATCGGCTTCTTGCATTGCATGATAGCCCGACGCAAAGCCAATAAACCCAGTCATACCAACATCGTAAGGGTTATCGTACTCAATAAATTCTTTACCGCGCATAGCATGCACTATCGGTGCTTGCAATTTTTCGGCTAGCGCAACAATTTCATCGTGGGCATCCTTACAACCAGCACCACACAATAAGGTTACTTTTTTACTTTTATTAAGATGAGTCGCCATTGCTTCAATATCAGATAAAGCAGGGGTATAAGCTGCTGGTTTTGGCACGTTCCATTTTGGTTTGATAGCTTTAGGCATATCTTTTAATGCAATGTCGCCAGGTAGCACAAGTACACTCACGCCTTTGTTTAATATTGCTTGTCGCATTGCGGTTTCTAGCAGGTACGGCATTTGCTCAGGGCTCGACACCATTTCACAATACACACTGCATTCTTTAAATAATTCTTGCGGATGGGTTTCTTGAAAATAACTACTGCCAATTTCAGATGAAGGAATATGTGCGGCAATAGCTAATACCGGTACATTATTGCGCTGACAATCAAATAAGCCGTTAATTAAATGAAGATTACCTGGCCCGCAAGAACCCGCACACACCGCAAGCTCGCCTGATAAATGCGCTTCGCCACCGGCTGCAAATGCGGCAACTTCTTCATGTCGCGTTCCTAGCCATTCAATTGTTCCCATTTTTCGCAGGCTTTCACTAATGCCGTTAAGTGAATCGCCAGTTACTCCCCAAATGCGCTTTACGCCCGCTTGTTCGAGGGTTTTAGTGATAAAACTTGCGATATTTTGACTCATAATATAGAACTCCTAAATATTCAGTTATTCTGCAAATTGATTTTTTGCCTCTGCTCTATCAAGTAAGTCATCGTTTCGAAATGCGCTCAATTGTTGAGAATCGATAGGCTTAAATATTTTGATAACGATAGATATATTACTACTGAGACTTTACTAACAAACGCCTGGGTTTGCTGCGCCCCCATACTGATACATAAAACATGAATGTCCGCTTTAAAGTGTTTATGAATATGCGGGTGCGAGATTTTTAGTGGCTTAACTATGAATATGTTATTATGCGCTCAATTATTTTACTGAATGCTTTTCTCTTACTTCTATGTCAAATTCTGCTTCGTGCTTTACATTATTTTCTCAAAATATTGATTCTCTCGCGCTTCCGGAAAAGTTTACTTTCCCTTTTTATTACGAGCCGCAACCATTAGCTGTAGCAGCCACAAAACAATTACAGCAACAACTTGAAACGTTAATGCATTTAAAAGCAGAAAATGCCGGTAAAATGTTTGGGGTTTTAGTGGTGCAAAATACTAAGCAACAATTAGGCTTTTTAAGTGCTTATTCGGGGCAAATTGAAGGTGATAAAGCCAATATTAGCTTTGTACCGCCAGTTTCTAGCATGCAGCTGCAAGACGATAGCTATTTGACTCAAAGTAAAATAATTAACGATATTAATGCTCAAATTGAGCAATTAGAAAATAGCGAACAACTGCATGAAGTTAATAGCAAACTTGATGATGCAACACAAAGCTACCAGCAAGCACTATTAGCCCAACAGGCAGTAATGCAAGCCGGTCGCCAGCAACGTAAAATACAACGTACCGAAGGCGAATTAGAGCTTAGCGAAAGTGATTTTGAGCAGTTAAAAAATAAGCTTGCAGGGCAAAGTATCGTAGAAAAAAAGCAACTGCTGGCACTTAAAGCCTATTGGCAAAATATAATCGAGTCACTGCAGCAAACACACATCAATATTTCTGATGAAATTGCTCATTTAAAAAAGCGCCGTAAAACGCTTTCTAAAAGCTTACAAAAAAAGTTATTTGCGCAGTACCAATTTTTAAATGCAAATGGTGAAACTACAGACTTAAATGCCATATTTGCAGCATTACCTGAGCACACTCCTCCTTCGGGTGCTGGCGATTGTGCAGCGCCTAAATTATTACAATACGCCTATAAACATGACTTAAAGCCACTTGCTATGGCTGAATTTTGGTGGGGAGCTGCGCCTAAATCAGCAATTAGGCAGCATAAAAACTACTACCCTTCTTGTTACAGTAAATGCCAACCAATACTTGGGCACATGCTAAAGGGTTTAGATGTTGAAGATAACCCGCTACTTATCAACCCCGCTCAGGGTAAGGATTTAAGTATTGTTTATAAAGATGACGACTTACTTGTGGTAAATAAGCCCGCTGAGTTTTTATCGGTGCCTGGCGTAAATATTGAAGACTCAGTTTATATGCGAATCAAAACGCAGTTTCCAGAGGCATCAGGCCCACTAATTGTACACAGATTAGATATGTCGACTTCTGGGTTATTGATGATCGCACTTAATAAACGCGTGCACAAAGCACTGCAAAAGCAGTTTATTGAACGCACCATAGATAAACGTTATGTCGCATTAGTTAGTGGTAACGTAGCTGAGGATAGCGGAGTAATTGATTTACCCTTAGTGCTCGACTTTGATGATAAACCGCGCCAAATGGTGTGTTACAAACATGGTAAGCCATCACTTACTACCTGGCAGGTTTTAGAGCGTAACAACGATATTACCCGATTACAGTTATACCCTAAAACAGGGCGAACTCATCAATTAAGAGTACATTGCGCGCACAGTTTAGGTTTAAACATGCCAATTATAGGCGACACACATTACGGGCAAAAAGCCGATAGATTACATTTACATGCAGAATACTTAGCATTTACTCACCCAATTACACTTAAACGATTAGAATTTGAAGTAGCCGCAGATTTTTAACAAAAGCACATAAACCGCTACCACTAAAACGTACAAATATTGGCTTTTATTAATTAAATTGATATTGTTTATGGTCTTATTTTTCAATGATGAGTATAAGAAACTGTTCAAACCCAAGTTTATTAAGCAATGCGAAAAAGTATTTCAATAATAAAAATAAGTCAGCAAAGGATTAACATGGCTAACAATACACAAATAAAGATTTTAGGTAATACTTTATGGGCAAAGTATATTGTTCTCATTTTATTTTTACTTTTAAGTAAGCTTGCCTCAGCTAACGGCAATTCATTAAGTGCAACTTTACATGCGCTAGACTTTGACACGACTCAAACTCTCATCAATAACATAAAACAGAATGAACTAGACTATCTTCAAAATGAAGACAAACTCACTCAAGCGTTTGAAATAAGCAAAGAGCAAAATTGGGAAAACCTTCATCTAGAAGCGGCCGCTTTGTATGCGGAGTTACTTTTTAGACAAGAAAAATACGAAGCGTTAAACACACACTTATCCTATTACTTAAAGAACAAAGAGTTACCAAATCAAAAAAGTGTATATTTATTATTTCTCGAATCACAACTCAAGTCTCTAGCGAGAGAGCCAAACCCAGCTCCAGCACAAACGCTAGCCACAAAATTAGAAGAGAGCTTGCAACAGCATTCAACTAAAGAAAAAATCATTATTTTACGAGCACTTGCTTACTATTACACCGATACAGATGCATTGAAAAAGACCCTAAATGTTGCACTAGAGGGGTTAGAATTAGCATTAAAAGATGATGATTCAGCATCTCAAGGATACTTTTTTAGAAAAATAGCCGATGCATATAATTATCTAAACGAAAAAGACAAAGCCGTATATTATGCAAAAAAAGCGGTTGCGGCATATGAGCAAACACAAGATGGGCTTTTTACCTCAAAAGCATATTGGAGCTTAGGCAATGTATTGCTGGAGATTAAGAAACCTAAAGATGCCTTAATATACCTAGACAAAGCATTGCTCTATTTCAAAAAAGTTAATATGCAAAAAGGCTTAACCTTTGCTCAGTACTCAATTGCCAGTATTGAGTACTTACAAGCAAATTACGATAAAGCTTTAACTCTAACTAAAGAAAACATTGAGCTTGCTCGTTCTGCAGGTGTTCACGACATGCAACTCGCATCGCTCATTTTGTTAGCTGACATATATATAAAACTAGATTTACTTGATCAAGCAAATGAAGCAAACGATGAGGTGTTTTTTAAATTAGATAAATTCAGCCGCAGTATTTATAAAGCCGATTTTTTAAGTAAACGCTATGAGCTAAAACGACGCCTTAACTACACTGACGAGGCTTTTGAAGCAATTGAACAAAAGCTCCTTTATACAAAAAAACACTACGAAGCTACCAGTGAAAATAATATAAAAACACTACAGATACAGTTTGAAGTAAAAGAAAAAGAAGAAAAAATACAGCAACTAGAGTACGCAAAAGATATTAGTGAGCTACAAGCTAAAGAAGAATATCATCAAAAAATAATTTGGCGACTTAGCGCTGCTATTGCGTTTATTTTAGTTATTGCTTCATTATTATTATTTTATCGGCAGGCTCGACAACGTCAAAAATATCACAATATTTCATTAACAGATTACCTAACAAATTGCCCTAATCGCAGAGGAATAATGCGAGCAGCAGAAGCAAAACTTGGTGAAGGTAAAATGACTATAGCAATTGTTGACTTAGACTACTTTAAAAAAGTTAACGACCATTTTGGTCACGATGTTGGCGATTTAGTTCTTATTGCCTTTGCAAAAGCTGCAAGAGAAACACTATGTAATGATCATCAGTTTGGCCGTTACGGCGGCGAAGAATGGTTATTTGCACTAAATACGGCTGATGAACGAATAATTCGCGATATATTTAACCGACTCGCCATTAGCTTCGCCGAGCATTGCAGTAATATAGAAGACTTTCCTACAGATACAAAAATCACTTTTAGTGCAGGAGCCTCTGTAAGTAGCCCTTTAAAAAGCACACTGGATATTCTTATTAAGCATGCAGATAAATTACTTTATAAAGCAAAAGAAAACGGAAGAAACCAAGTCGTAGTTGATTAAATAAACACAGCTAAAAGTATTGGCTCATTTACTTGACTAAAGTCCGTCTAAAACCATTTGTTTAATTTTATGTGCTTTTACAAAATGATCTAATTTATGGGTGTGTATCCACCAAGTAGCAGCTTCCATAAGTAGCTCTGGGTCGTCGTTTTTATTAGCAAAAAAGGCATAAAAAGAAAGCCCTACATTTTCGCCTTTAACTGCTATTTTTTTATCGCATACGGTAATTATTTTTGCTCTTAGTTCTTCCCTCATACATACCTTATTTAGTTATATTTTTACTGTATATGTACTATTGAAATACGCCATTTAAAAAGCTAACGATTAGCTGTAAAAGACTTCTATCAACCAAACCGTGATTCTCAAGCTCTTTATTAGGCGTATTTACTTTTGCAGCTTTGCATTCATTATCTAATGTTTCATTTTTACGTGTATCGGTTTCGTATGCAATATCTGCTTGTTCCATACATTTTGCCGAACCTGCGTAAGGCTGTGCCGCACAAGCGCTTAGTAATAAAAAAAGTGGAATTACTATCAATAATTGCTTCATAACTAATCCTATTTTTACGCAACTTATTTACTTTAAATTACAGCTGCAAGTTAGCCTATTTACTTTTCTACCACCATTACAAAAAATTCAAAAAAGAACGTACCGATAGCATCAAAAAAAGTGTCATTTTTTTCATCCTTTTTAATTTGTGCGCTAATGCATTGATTATAAACTTCTGAGCTTGTTTGAGCGCCATTTCGAGCAACCGTTTCAGCCTCTTCAATGCATAAGTTAGGGTCAGAACGTGGGGCTGTACTACAGGCACTTAGTAAAGCGCACAGCAATAATGCGGCGATGGGGCTTTTTATGTTCATCCTTAAACTATCCTATTAAGTTAACGTGCTACCTGCATTTATACCGATTGGTATTATATGTGGGAGTAATACATATAGGTTGTACCTAAATAATGTTGCTACTTTATCACTGCAATAAAATAAACAACCAGTAAATATTTGTAAGGTTCTGTAGGGATTTATACTCACTTTATAATTGAACTACGTAAAAGCCTGAAATTATTGCATTCATATCACTGTAAAATTTACAGTGATAGCAGCATAAAAATAAAAAATCAAAATAAAAGCAATAAAATACATCAACTTAATATTTGGCATTTAGTTTGCTAGTTAATGGTATAAGCAAATAAATTGTAAAAGGATTAGTTATGAATATTTTTGAAGCACTACGTCATGACCATGACAAACAAAGAAAATTAGTAGATGCACTTATTCAAACGCACGGCGACACAGAGCAGCGCCACACGCTAATGGACGAGCTAAAAACAGAATTAGAACAGCACGCAAAGTTTGAAGAACGTTACTTTTACAACCCACTTATGTTTGATGACTTAACTCATGAAAAAGCGCGCCACAGCGTAGCTGAACATCACGAAATTGATGAATTAATTGAACAACTTGAAGATACCGAAATGAGCTCGTCTGCATGGTTAGTTGCAGCTAAAAAGCTGCACCATTTAGTACATCATCATTTAAGTGAAGAAGAACACGAAGTATTTCAATTAGCGGGTAAAGCACTAACCGAAGGGCAAAAACAAAGCTTAGCAAAGCAATACAACGACGCTATGCATTAACGTATAAACCGACTTCCGCACTCCCTGTGTACTTATTGGTTATAAGCCTTATGGCTTATAACCAATTTTTTTGCATGTACTTTATTACTTTACAGTAAATTTCACGTCTTGGTCGCGTAACAAGTAAAGTGCGAAACACGCAGCCCACATTGGCCATGCAGTGAAGAATAATAAGTTATTAAAGCCATCTATATACTGGTTGTACGAAGAAAGCGTTGATAAGCCATGCATTACAAAAATGATACCGTAAGTTATACGCTTTTTAATACCCGCTAAAAATGCCAATACTAATACAAGTTGTAGAGCACCGATAACATAAGCAACTATGTCAGATGAGCCACTAATACCGTAAAAATGTTCGAAAATACGTGCGCTATGACCAGGGTTTACGAATTTATCGAACGTCCACATAACCATTACAATAAATACGCCTAAACGCAAAGATAAAAGTGACCATTGCAAACGGTTTTGCACATCAGAACTCATTGAACCTGTCATAAAATTTCCTTAAATGAATATTAATAAACGTTGAAGTAACCTAGACCGTATAAGTTATTTTTTATTTCAAAAAAATTTAATTATTTTAACTAAAAAAGTAATTAAGCTTTGTAGTAATAAAAGTGAAGCTTATTTTAGGAATTAAAAAATGCTGCGTAAAAGTTAACAACTTTAAAATGTTAGCAGGTGAAAAGTAGTCTATAATTTAAAAAGCCCATTAAAAGCAAATATTTACATTCACTCTAATACAATCGCTCTATTGATATTTTATCGACTGATAAAACTATAGTACTTAATTACCACCTTTATAATACATCTGTTTTGTTATGTTCTAAAAAACAAAAAGAATCGAAATTTTACTGAAATTTATTTTTAATCCTTTCGGTCTTTATCGCCAACAACATTTTAACCGTAGAGAGAAAACGTTTGAAACACGCATATTTAGCACTTTCCCTAGCCACTATATTAAATACACCACTTAATGCTTTTGCAGCCGAAGAATCAAAAACAACAAAAGATGGCGCAATAGAGCGCATTGAGGTGGCAGGCCAAGCTATTAAATCTCAAGGTCTTTCGGTTAAAAACGCCACTGTAGACGGCCCTTTTGGCGACAACTTAGCCCTACAAGATATAGCCCGCTCAGTCACACCAATTTCAAGCGAGTTAATAGAGCAACTCAATATTACGACTTTACAAGACGTGCTCGCAGTAAGCCCTAATACCTATTCAGCCAGTGGTTTTGGCGCACCTAGTTTACCTACTATTCGTGGGCAATTAGGTGAGCTTTTTCAAGATGGCACACGCCGACAAGCCGGTAATAACGGCTTTGGTGTGCCCTTATCGTTCAACTCTATAGAACAGATAGACGTGGTAAAAGGCGCGCCGCCGGTATTATTTGGCTCAAGCCAACGCAACGGTGGTTTTGTAAACTTACATTCTAAAAAAGCATCAACTGACGAAAGTAAAGGCAAAGCAACGGTATCTGCAGGTCGATGGGATCAGTACAGTGTTTTAGTGGATTACAGTGCACCCATTGTAAAAGACAAAGTAGGCTTTAGAGTAAGCGCTGAACACATAGATAACGGCAGCTACTACGACTTTTCAGGCACAAAGAGCGACAGCTTATTTGCATCATTACGCGTATTACCCGATGACAAGAGCAGCTGGGATATTAACTTTGAGTTATACCAAGTTGAATTTACCGATAACGCAGGTATTAACCGCCCTACTCAAGCGCTAATAGATAATGGCCTTTATATTACCGGCCAAGGCGTGCAAGCAAACGGCAGTACTGTACCGGCAGCAGGTTCAATAATCTCACCAACTGGGCAAGTAAAAATAGACCGTAGTACAGTACTTACCGATCCTGATAATCAAAACGAAGCCACTACTTATTTACTACACAGCATTTATAAGCGTGAACTTTCCAACAACGCATCAATAAAAAACATTACGTATTTTCAGCACTTACAACGCGAAGAAATTGCACAAAATAGCTTTGTTGAAATTATAGATGGTGCCGATACCGCGCAAAACCGTACCGAGCTTACCTATCTTTGGAATAGCGACCAGCAAACAATTTTCGCATTTGATGTGCGTTATAACCGCGTATTAGGCTACAGCCAATTTACAACAGAAGCCGACTTACCTATTGATTTAACTGGCCCACTTTCAAACCGCCGCATTCCTTTAACTGATGCACAACAAGCACGTTTAATTGAAATTAGCTCAGGTGTATTTGTATCCCCTGGTGGTCAATATGATATTAATAATGACGGCAGTGGCGACTTTAACTTATCAGACACTACCGATTCGCGTTCATGGCAAACAGGTTTTGCTATTCAGCAAGATTCTGATTGGACAGATAAGTTTCATACAAGTGTTGGCTACCGCATTGATTTTTATGACGTAGACGCGCACGACCCAATAGCACCAGAGGGTGAAATTGCAGCTCGCGATAGCATTAACGATAAGCTACATTCTGGGCAAGTAAGCTTTAACTACCGATTAAACGGTGATTACACCACTTATGGTGCAGCAAGTTACAACGAAGCCACATCAAATAGCATGGCTGGCGGCACGTCTCTTGGTGGCGACAACACGATTAGCGCACAAAACTTTTCAACCGAAAATACCTTAGTTGAATTTGGTTTGAAATACGCACCAACCGACAGTGATTGGTACGCCGATGGTGCGGTGTTTAGCCAACGTCGTAGTTTACGTAATCGCGATGGTAGCAATACCGGCATTCGTACTACCGGCTTTGAAAGCCAAGTATTTTATGATGCTTACCCTTATTGGCTAAGTGCTGGCTACAGCTATATAGATGCTCGCTACGATAATTCTGCAAGTAGCCAAGATTCAGCACAAGTCGCTGATGCATTTGACAACTCACGTCCAGATATTATTGAAGGTACCAGTGTTGGCGCACCTAGCTTTACCGCTTTTGCACCTTCAAACACCCGTGTACAGGGCATTCCTGAGCAATCGTTCAGCTTTAACGGAAATTATTCAATTAATTCGAAATGGCAAACGGGTTTTTCAGGTCTATATACAAAGAGTTACCCATTAGACTTTTTGGCGACAGTAAAAATTCGTGATCAGTACACCCTAAACGTAAATACTAGCTATGCTTTTACGCCTAATACCAAGTTACGATTAGATGTGAACAACGTGACGAATCAAAAAAACTGGCGTCCAGTATTTGAAGGCGGTTACTTTGGTGCAACTTTAGCTTTTCCTGAGTTGCCAATTAACGCCAAGTTAACCCTTACGCATAGTTTTTAAGAGAGAGAACATGATAAAAAAAATATTTCTATTATTGATTGCAGCGGCCGCCGTCGGCCTGTTCTTTCATTTTGACTTACACCAACTACTTACGCTTGATGGCTTAAAAGGATCGATGGATCAGTTTAACCAATACAAAGAGCAGTCACCGTTACTAGTTATTGGTGGGTTCTTTTTACTATACGTAGTAGTAACTGCTCTCTCTTTACCAGGCGCCGCTATTTTAACACTTGCCGCAGGTGCATTGTTTGGCTTAGTTGAAGGCTTATTGGTTGCATCTTTTGCCTCAACTATTGGCGCAACACTTGCCTTTTTAGTATCGCGTTACTTACTACGTGACACTATTAAACAACGTTTTCCTGAGCGATTAGCCGCCATTGATGCAGGCGTTGAAAAAGAAGGTGGATTTTACTTATTTACCCTTCGTTTAGTGCCGGTGTTTCCGTTCTTTTTAATCAACTTACTAATGGGTGTTACTTCAATAAAGTCTTGGACTTACTACTGGGTAAGCCAAGCAGGTATGCTCGCCGGTACATTTGTATTTGTTAACGCAGGTACACAACTGGCGCAAATAGAAAGCTTATCTGGAATTTTATCATTCAACTTAATCTTATCATTCGCTTTATTGGGTATATTCCCATTCATTGCAAAAGGAATCTTAAACGTGTTTAAAAAGCGTCGCGTATACAAAAACTACACTAAGCCTAAAAAATTCGACCGTAACATGATTGTTATTGGCGCAGGCGCAGGTGGTTTGGTAACAAGTTATATAGCCGCTGCTGTTAAAGCAAAAGTAACCCTTATTGAAGCGGGCGAAATGGGCGGTGACTGTTTAAACTATGGTTGTGTTCCAAGTAAAGCAGTCATTAAAAGCGCTAAAATTGCAGAACAAATTCGCCATGGTGAAAACTACGGCCTAGAAAATGCGACACCGCAGTTTTCGTTCAAAAAAGTAATGGCACGTGTACACAAAGTAATTGCCGATGTAGCACCACACGACAGTGTTGAGCGTTACACCAACCTAGGCGTAGATGTTGTAAAAGGTTACGGTAAATTAATAGACCCGTGGACTGTAGAAATTAAACTTAACGACGGTGGCACGCAAACACTCACCGCTCGTACTATTGTTATTGCAACTGGCGCACGCCCATTTGTACCGCCACTACCTGGTATTGAAGAAACTGGCTATGTAACAAGCGATACATTGTGGAATAAATTTGCAGAGCTAGATGAGGCACCTAAAAAACTTGTAGTACTTGGTGGTGGTCCAATTGGTAGCGAATTAGCACAAAGCTTTGCTCGTTTAGGTTCAAGCGTTACGCAAATTGAAATGAGCGAACGCATCATGATCAAAGAAGATCTTGAAGTGTCTACTTTTGCTCACGAAGCGTTAACCGAAAGTGGCGTTAATATTTTAACATCGCACCAAGCACTACGCTGTGAAGCTCGCGATGGTAAAAAATATATTGTTGTTAAACATAACGACAAAGAAATAGATATTGAATACGACGAGCTATTATGTGCCGTTGGTAGAAGTGCACGCCTTAAAGGTTACGGTCTTGAAGAGCTAGGCATTGAAACAAACCGCACAGTAGTAACTAACGAATACCTAGAAACACTGTACCCTAATATTTTTGCAGCAGGCGATATTGTAGGTCCGTATCAGTTTACGCACGTCGCCGCTCATCAGGGTTGGTACGCAGCGGTAAATGGCTTATTTGGTCACCTTAAAAAGTTTAAAGTAGATTACCGTGTTATTCCGTGGACTACGTTTATTGACCCAGAAGTAGCACGTGTTGGCTTAAACGAGCAAGACGCAAAAGACAAAGGCATAGATTACGAAATCACTCGTTTTGAATTTGAAGAGCTAGACCGTGCAATTACCGACAGCGCTACAAAAGGCTTTATTAAAGTGGTTACACCCAAAGGCAAAGACAAAATATTGGGTGTTACTGTAGTATCTGAACACGCTGGCGATTTAATTGCTGAGTTTGTACTGGCAATGAAACACGGTTTAGGCCTTAACAAAATACTCGGTACTATACACAGCTACCCTACTTGGGCTGAAGGTAACAAGTACGCAGCAGGCGAGTGGAAACGCGCTCATGCACCTGAAAAAGTACTTAACATGCTTGAAAAATACCACACATGGCGCAGAGGCTAATATGTTTAAAACACCTCTAAAAGCATTGCTACTTGGTTCGGCTTTAGTTGTAACATCGTTTGCAACATCATTTTCGGCCCAAGCCCAAAACATGCACGATAGCTGGAATGCATTATTAAATAAGTATGTTGTCGCTATTAATCATAATCACAGTACTGAGGTTGATTACGCTGCTATAAAACGTGAGCATGCACAGCTAAAAACGTATTTAGATTCGTTAACGGCTGTAACGCAAAGCGAATTTGACGCGTGGGAAAAGCCTAAGCAACTCGCTTTTTTAATCAATGCTTATAATGCGTGGACTGTTGAGCTTATCGTCTCAAACCTTGCCAGTAAAGAGTACCCTGATATTAAGTCAATTAAAGACTTAGGGAGCTTTTTTAGCTCACCATGGAGTAAAGAGTTTGTGCCATTACTTGGCAAAACTCGCAGCCTTGATGATATAGAGCATGGTTTAATACGTGGCAGCGGTAAATACAACGACCCACGTATTCACTTTGCAGTAAATTGCGCGAGTATTGGTTGCCCAGCGCTTCGAGAAGAGGCCTATACAGCCACTGATTTAGAGAGCCAATTGCAAGAGCAAACAGTGCGCTTTTTATCAGATATGACACGCAATTTGGCTCAAGAAAATACGCTAAGCGTGTCTTCAATATTTAAATGGTACGGCGATGACTTTGAAAAAGGCTTTAGAGGTGCAAACACGCTACAGCAGTTTTTCTTGCAGTACAGCGATGCGCTTAAACTGATACCCGCTCAGCAAAAAGCACTTGAAAATGATGACATGAAAGTTAAATTTTTAGACTACAACTGGGATTTAAATGTTCGCCATTAAGTTTTGGCAAACACTGGCGCGATACAGCTTTTGCTGTGTCGCGTTTTGCGTTTGTACAATCGCAAATTTAGCTGCTTTTTCGAGCATTGCGTTTGCTAATACCGTTATTAACTCAAATAATAAAAGTAATTTAGTAATAAACACACAACAGGGATCTCGCTGGCAACAAGCTCAAGCACTTGGTAGCAATCAAGATGTGTACTTTTATGCATGGGGTGGCGACGCGCAAATAAATGCTTATATTCAATGGGCAGCGCAGCAAGTTAAAACTAAGTACAACATTAACCTGGTACATGTAAAATTAAGTGACACCAGCGAAGCAGTAAGCCGTGTACTTGCCGAAAAATCAGCAAATAATAACAACCAAGGCAGCGTAGATTTAATGTGGATCAACGGAGCTAACTTTGCCACCATGAGTGAACACTCTCTGCTTTTAAAGCAATGGGCGAATAAACTCCCCTACTTTGCATTAACCGATCCGGCTAATAACCCTGCTGTAACATTTGATTTTGGTTTACCTACCAATGGGATGGAGGCGCCATGGGGGCAAGCGTCACTTACGTTTTATTACGACAGCATTGCAATAAATGGTAAGGCAAACAATAAATTGCCGACGACATTAAACGAATTATTAAACTGGAGCGCACAAAACCCTGGCCGCTTTAGTTACCCAAAGCCGCCTGACTTTTTAGGTATGAGCTTTTTAAAATACGCCTTAGTTGTGCTGCATAAGCACAGCAGCGAAAACATTAAAGCGCAGCTAAACCAACCAGCTACAACTAAAAATACGGCGCAAGTGTTAAATCCACTGTGGGACTTTTTAGATAAACTACACCCAACTCTTTGGCGTGCTGGCACTCATTTTATGCAAAGTGGTGCTCAAATGCGCCGCTTAGTAGACGATACAGAGCTGAGTTTAGCCTTTACTTTTTCAGCACCTGAAGTACCGGCAGCTGTAAAACGCTATGATTTACCAAACAGCATTCGCAGTTACGCAATGAGTGATGGCAGTTTAAGTAATACCCATTTTGTGGCAATCCCTTACAATGCAAGCCACCAGCAAAGTGCGCAATTAGTGGCTAATTTTTTAATGAGCCCTGAGGCGCAAGCTGAAAAACAAAAAGCGCATATATGGGGCGATAAAAGCGTACTTATTCAATCAACGTTAACGCCTGATCAGCAAGCCTTATTTAAAACAGCTAAACCACATCCAAGTGCACTGCCTTTAAACAGTATTAAACGCACATTGAGCGAACCTCATCCAAGCTGGGTAAACGCCATTATGCAAGGTTGGCAAACCCGTTATGGAGTAAGCCAATGAGCGTTATTTCAAAAAGTGTACCTATTAATACCAAAGCAACAACGCAGTGCAGCACCGATATGTTTACGCGCATTGTAAAATTTAGCCCGCGATTTTTACTCGCTTTACTTATACTACCCGTACTTGGTGGCTTAATTAGCGTATTGCTGCCTGCCTTTGGTTATGCGCCCGTACTTGAGCAAACAACGTTTAGCTTGCAAGGTTTTAATGCCCTTTGGCAAACACCCGGCCTTACCCAAATGGTTACCTTAAGCGTTGCAACGGGCTTAATAAGTACTCTGCTTGCATTTATCATTACCTTAATGATTTTAGCTGCGTTTTTTAATAGCCCGTGGCTTAACCGAATTCAGCGTTTATTGAGCCCTATATTAGTTATACCTCATGCCGCCGCGGCTATTGCGGTAGGGTTTTTAATTGCCCCTTCAGGTATGATTTCACGCTTAGCGTCGCCTTGGTTAAGCGGCTGGGAACTTGCGCCAAACGGCATGTTTCCGCATGATTCATTCGGTATTAGTATTATTTTAGGCTTAACACTAAAAGAGCTTCCCTTTTTATTATTAATGGCACTGGGCGTACTTGCTCAACCTGAGCTTGGCAAAAAATTACGCCAACAACATAAGGTTGCGCTTAACTTGGGTTATTGCCCAATGACCGCCTTTTTTAAAGTAATACTGCCAAGTCTTTATCCGCTGCTGCGTTTGCCCCTTTTAGCCGTGCTTGCCTATGCAAGTGCCAGTGTAGAAATGCCACTCATTTTAGGCCCAAATACACCACCCACGTTGGCCGTTGCAATAATGCATTGGTTTAATGATGTTGATTTAAACCTGCGTATTAAAGCCTCAGCAGGTGCTTTATTACAACTGGCTGTTACAGGCGGGTTATTAGCCCTTTGGCTTGGCGCAGAAAAGGCCGTAAAAGTGCTATTTAGCGACTCTCTCACTAATGGAGTGCGCGAATACGGCGGATTTTATTGGCAAAAAATAACGGTCGTACTCACCACATTAGTAATTAGCTTCATATTGTTGTCACTTATTGGTTTAGTTATGTGGTCGGTTGCAGGCTTTTGGCGCTTTCCAGATGCAATGCCTGAGCAATTTACACTACTGCATTTTAAAAGTGCGCTAATGCAAATGAGCAGCCCGCTTTTTAATACGCTAGCAATCGGCTTAGTAACCACATTATTTGCCATTATTCTTACTTTATTGTGTTTAGAATCAGAGCAATTGAGTGATAAACCTATTTCTCGTTTTACCAGTTTAATTATTTACTTACCGTTATTAGTACCCAGTATTGCCTTTTTGTTTGGGCTAGTATGGATACAACAACTGGTAAATAACCAAGCCGCATTTTTTAATGTGGTACTTACGCATTTACTGTTTGTGTTGCCTTATGTGTTTTTGTCACTTGCGAGCAGTTATAGGCGCTTAGATCCTCGTTTTGCTCATGTTGCAGCAAGCCTAGGCGCAGCGCCGTGCAAGGTGTTTTTTAAAGTAAAACTACCTCAGTTGTTTGCCCCTATTTTAATTGCAGCCGCAATGGGCTTAGCAATTAGTTTTGGACAATACCTCCCCACGCTTTTAGCTGGTGGCGGGCGCATAACCACAATAACAACCGAAGCCGTTACGCTTGCCAATGGCGCAAGCAGACGCACCAGTGCCGTGTACGCTATTATGCAAATGGCGTTGCCGCTTATTGGATTTATACTGGCATGGGGTTTACCTAAATATTTTTTCAAAAGTGCACGTATTTAAAAGTGCACATATTTAAAGCACCCATGTTTAACACTATCAGGGTTAAGGTTTTTTAATGCAGTCATCGTTACAGATTAAAAATTGTCAGCTTTATCGCCAAAATGAGCTGTTACTTAGCTTAAACGAGCAAGTTAATGGCGGTGAAATTCTGACTATTATGGGCCCATCAGGCAGTGGTAAATCAAGCTTATTAAATTGGCTTACGGGTACTTTACCAAGTAGCTTTAAGGCCAATGGAGAGGTGTGGCTTAATGGTCAAAATATCGATAACACCCCTCCACACTTGCGCCATATTGGAGTGCTTTATCAAGACGCTTTATTGTTTTCGCATTTAACTGTTGCTGGTAACATTGCCTTTGCAATGCCAAAAGGCAATAGAAAACAACGCCTTGAAAAAATAGAACACGCACTTGAGCAAGTAGGTCTTAAAGATATGGGCAATCGTCACCCCGATAACTTATCGGGCGGGCAGCAAGCCCGTGTTGCATTATTACGTATGCTGCTGAGCGAACCTAAAGCCATTTTACTCGACGAACCCTTTAGCAAACTCGACACCCAACTGCGTGTTGATACACGCGAACTCGTGTTTAGCCAAATACGCGATCATAAGCTACCTGCAATTATGGTAACTCATGACCATAGCGACGCCGACGCTGCAAATGGCAAACTCATTACTTTAAGTAGCGCACTTTAAATACATAGCTTTAAACGCATAAGGCAATAAACATGCTAGACAAATTTATCACCCCTGTCATTAAGCCTCTTTTAACACCTGTGGTTATGCTTATGCATAAACGCGGCATAACCGCCGATCAGCTAACCGTAGTTGGCTTTTTAGTTGGCTTATTAGCCGTGCCATTACTGGCGTTTGAAATGTGGTACGGCGCATTAGTGGCCATTGCTTTAAATCGAATTTTAGATGGACTTGATGGCGCATTAGCACGTTATGCAAACCAAAGTTCAAGCGCGGGTGGCTTTTTAGATATCACACTCGACTTTTTATTTTACGCGGCTATTCCGCTTGGCTTTATTTTGGCAAACCCTGAGCAAAACGCGATAGCGGGCTCGTTATTACTTGCCACTTTTATTGGTACGGGCTCAAGCTTTTTAGCTTTTGCGATTGCCGCCGAAAAATTTAAACTCGAAAAACCGCAATTTAAATACAAAAGATTTTACTACTTAAATGGCTTAACCGAAGGCACTGAAACAATAGCGCTATTTATTGCATTTTGTATTTGGCCGCAGCACTTTGCTGTTATGGCGAGCATTTTTGCTATTGCGTGTGGCATAACTATTTTTACCCGTATACATGGCGGTTATCACACGCTTAAGCAACAAGAAGCCGATGCTAACAAAGCAGCTGAAAACGTGCCTAACAGTGCAAATTCTGAGGTAATAGATGACTAATGAAGTATGGTGGCGACTCGGCTGCTTTTTTAGCATTTTAATTATAATGATGCTGCTTGAATGGCAAAAACCTGCTCGCCAAGCACCTATTAAAAGCAGTACACGTTGGTTTGCTAATTTTGGATTAGTGTTTGCTTCATCAGTTATTGCGCGCTTAGTGGTCCCTATTGGGTTAACCGCTGTTGCACTTTACAATCAAGAGCACGGCATTGGCTTATTTAATCAAATAGCCCTACCAAGCAGTTTAATTATTATATTGAGCATACTTTTACTCGATATATTAATTTATTGGCAGCATAGATTATTTCATCAAGTGCCTATTTTATGGCGCTTGCACCGTGTACACCACGCCGATGCACATGTTGATACAAGTACGGGCTTGCGCTTTCACCCTATCGAAATTGTGCTGAGCATACTTATAAAACTCATTGCAGTAACAGCTCTTGGCGTACCTGCCATTGCGGTACTTATATTTGAAATAGCACTTAATGGTTTAGCATTATTTAATCATGCAAATATACGCCTACCTAATGCCATTGAAAAACCACTGCGTTTAATACTAATGACGCAAATTTTGCATCGAATTCACCATAGCCAAGTGGTTAGTGAAACCAACTCAAACTATGGTTTCAGTGTAATTTGGTGGGATAAATTATTTGGTAGTTACAAAGGTAAAGCTAAAAAAACCGACGCAGATATAAATATTGGTTTAAAAGAATACCCAAGCCAAAACCAAAATGCGTCCCTTTTGGGGTTACTTACAATGCCTTTTAAAAACAAGTAAAAACAAGCATATTTTATCTCATACAATACCAATCCACTTAAAATTGCTTTTATGTAGATTGGTATAAACAAAATACTCCTTAAATACTATAAATATACCTGTAACTAACCTTTTAATTGTTAAGTCCTTTCCTACTTTTTTGACGTAAAAAATATTCCGCTCACGCTCTCATCAAAAAACACAAACAACATAACTAATTGTATAAACTGCAATTTATATACAATCTAAAATTGGTAAACTGGTCTTACCGTAAACTAATTGTAAATAAAATAAACAAATATGTTGACCATTTGCGTACTCCACAATATCATTTGTAAGCGCTTACAAAACACAATCTAAAATGTAAGCGCTTACAGTATGAAGAACAAAGCTCAAAAAACAATTAATCTGACAATAATCTGTTGAAACCGGGGTTCAGTTATGAACATTGAAACAACGCACATTACACGTATACTTGCCGCTATCTCTTTAGTTACGTTAGCTGGCTGTGGTGGTGACTCTGCCACTAAATCAAATTTTGAAAATGTAGATGCCTCTGAGCCAGTATCAGATTGGCAAATGGTTTGGAGCGACGAGTTTGAAGGCTCAGCCATTGATACAAACAAATGGAACTATGAATTAAACTGCGATGGCGGTGGTAACAACGAGAAACAGTGTTACACCGACAGTGAGCAAAATGCATTTATTGCAGACGGTGTGTTAAACATTGTTGCCCTACCCGCTGAAGAGGGTGCAGAAAAACCTTACACTTCAGCGCGCTTAAATACGCGTTACAACGCCGACTTTACATATGGTCGCTTTGAAGTGCGCGCCAAACTTCCATCAGGACAAGGTAGCTGGCCAGCATTTTGGATGCTGCCAACTGATGAAGTTTACGGCACTTGGCCTCGTTCTGGCGAAATAGATGTTTTAGAATCAGTAAACCTTAAAACACCAGATGAAGACGGCGGTATAGAGTCTAGTATCCACGGCACACTTCATTACGGACGCGCGTGGCCAGATAACAGCTATACAGGTAAAGAATACAAATTCCCTGAAGATACTAATCCAGCAGATGATTTCCACACGTATGCTGTTGAATGGCAAGAAGGTGAAATTCGCTGGTACGTAGACGGTTACCTTTATGCAACTCAGCGTCAATCAGAAGTTCGTACTAATGCAAGTGGTGAGGCTGTAGGCCTAAAACATCGTGGTTGGTTTGCAGAATACTTTGAACAAGGTTCTGGCGAACTTACAACGCATTGGGATAGCGCACCATTTGATAAAGACTTTCACTTATTGCTAAACCTAGCAGTAGGCGGTGACTGGCCTGAAAACGTAAATGATTTAGGTGTAGACGCTAGCGCATTTGAAAACGGCCAAACCTTTGCTATTGATTACGTACGTGTTTATCAATGTGCATCAAACCCTGAAACAGGTAAAGGCTGTGAAACTATTCGCCCAGGTTACAATAGCCTAGATGATGCTTTGCTTGAAGGCGATGCACCAATTCCTAGCCCACCTTCGACAGGCATTGCAACACCGCTAACTATTTTTGGTGAGTCATTTAATCCAAATTGGCCTGCATGGGATTGTTGTGGTGGTTCTACTCCCGCTATTGTTGCAGATGAAACCCAAGGTGATGTAGTTGAATTTGTAGTAGGTGCAGAACCCACTGTAATGGGCTTTATTAGCCGTGAGATTTTTATTACTGACGAAGCAGGAAAAGCCAGCCCGTTTGATGCATCTCCAATGCTGGATGAAGGTTACGTTCGCTTTAAAATGAAAGTAACAAATGCACCAGGCACAGCTGATGCAGCTTGGCTTGTAAAACTTGAAAGTAATGAAGGTTCTAGCGCAGTAGAAATGCCGATCACAGACAGTGTTGAAGGCGTAAGCCCTGTTGTTGGCCAATGGCAAACTTATACATTTTTACTAAAAGATTTAGATGCTGCAGATTTAGATATCAGTGCAATTGATGTGATCATGGTGTTTCCAACATGGGGCGCAGGTGAAGGCGCTGTTTATTTAATTGACGATGTTGAGATTACTCAAGATAACTTAGGCGTATCACCTGAACTTACTATTTTTACTGATGAGCAAAATCTAGCATGGCCAATGTGGGATTGTTGTGGTGGCTCAACCCCTGTTGAAGCTATGGATGATGAAGAACATGGTCTAACTGCAGAGTTTAGCATTGGTGCAGAGCCTACTGTGATGGGCTTTAATAGCCGCACATCGTCAGGAGGCGCAGGCGAATCGTTTGACGCTAGTAGCATTTTAGATGAAGGCGTTATTCAATTTGATTTAAAAGTAACCTCTACTCCTAGCGACCCAGCTACACCGTGGTTGTTTAAAGTTGAGTCAAATGGCGGCGACTCTGCAGTAGAGCTTGAGTTAACGGCAAGTGTTGAAGGCGTAGCGCCAGTTACTGGCGAGTGGCAAACATATACATTTAAATTGTCTGATCTTGCAGCTGCTGGCTTAGATGTAAGTACTATAGATGTACTGATGATTTTCCCAGCGTGGGGTGCAGGTGAAGGCTCTGTTTACCGTGTAGATAACGTTAAGATTTATAATCCAAATGCAGCGCCAGCTGCAACGGGTGAGCTTACTGTATTTAAAGATGCAGCTGCCGATCAGTGGAGTATTTGGGATTGTTGTGGTGGCTCTACACCAACAACAGAAACCGATGATGACGCGCATGGCGCAGTAGCGCAATTTAGCATTGGTTCTACTGCTACAGTAATGGGCTTTATAGCTGATGAAGACGTATCGTTTGATGCCTCTGCAATACTTGAAAATGGTGTAGTTCAATTTGATATGAAAGTTGTATCAGCCCCTTCAGATATTGACGCTCAGTGGCTATTTAAAATTGAATCAATTGGTACATCGAGTGCCGTAGAGCTTGCTTTATCAAGCAGTGTTGAAGGCCAGGCACCTGTAACGGGCGAATGGCAAACATACACCTTCCCTCTTCAGCAATTGTTTGATGCAGGCTTAGACATTAGCGCATTAAACGTAATTATGGTTTTTCCTAGCTGGGACATGGGCGATGGCGCGCTTTACCGTATAGACAACGTGATTATTGCAAATCCATAAAACACACACCAATAGGCGCTTAGCGCCTATTGCTACACAACAACATTTTATAAAGCAGAGCTATTATGAACACATTCAATTTTAAAAAGAGCCAACTTGCGGCTTCTGTGTCTCTCATCATTGCTGCGAGCACATTAAACACAGCTATTGCGGCAGAAGCACAAACAAGCGTTTCATCTGATGTAGAAGTTATTGAAGTAAAAGGTATTCGTGGTTCACTTATTCGTTCTATGGATATGAAACGCGACTCTTCTGGTATTGTAGATGCCATTTCGTCTGAAGAAATGGGTAAATTCCCAGATACCAACTTAGCAGAATCATTACAACGTATTACCGGTGTATCGGTTAGTCGCGCAAACGGTGAAGGTAGCCAAATTACAGTACGTGGTTTTGGCCCTGAGTTTAACTTAATAACCTTAAATGGCCGCCAAATGCCGGGCACAGGTTATACACGTTCGTACAACCTTGAAAACGTTGCCTCTGAGGGCGTAAGTGCCCTTGAAGTTTTTAAAACAGCACGTGCAGACGTGCCAAGCGGTGGCTTAGGTGCAACAGTTAATATTTCTACTGCGCGCCCTTTTCAAAAGCCGGGTCAAAACTTTTCAGCAACCGTTAAAGCAAATCACGACTCGTCAAACGAAGCTGGTGATGACGTAACACCAGAGTTTTCTACTGTTTACAGTAATACTTTTGTAGATGACACTTTTGGCTTTGGTTTTTCGTTTTCGCACCAAGAGCGTGACTTTCAAAAACAAAGTGCAAATATTCAAGGCTGGCAGGCAAACGTAGACTTACCTGAATTAGATAGCAGCAACGTCGTTGATAACCGCACAGACCCTGCAGGTAACTACTATTTCCCTAAAGACATGAACTACTCTATTGAAGATGTAGAACGTGAACGTACAAACGGACAAGTTACCTTTCAATATGCACCGGTAGATGGCTTTGTAGCAACACTTGATTACACTGCAAGTAAAGCAGTTACAGGTTCTCAAAGTATTGGTTGGGGTATTTGGAACGACTTTGGTAGCAATATTAATGGCTACGAGCTTGATGAAAATGGTACGGCTGTTTATGCTGATATTAGCGGTAACGATGCCTCGTTTACAGCCAACAAAGGCACTACAGAAGTAAAAGCGCGCTCACTTGGTTTAAACCTAGATTGGGAAATTAGCGACACGTGGCACGTAGAGCTTGATTACCACGACTCTAAAAACGAAACCGATAACGGCGCCGACAATGGGCTGGGAAGTGCCGGCCAAGTAATTTTAGGTTCTGATCAGCTAGCTAATAAAATTTATGATTACCGCACAGGCGAAGTACCCAGTGCACAAGTTAATTGGTTAAATGGCACAAGTGAATTAACGCCTGGCGAAATTGATTCAAACTTTAGTCAATTTACTCACTCACCGGGTGAATCAAACATTGAACAATTACAGCTACATACAACATGGTATAACGAAAGTTATGACATTGGTTTAGTTAAAGTTAAATTTGGCGCATCACGTACAGAACAAAACACCGGTGGTTACACCGCGTGGAGTGGTTTAGTAGGTGGTCCAGGCTTTAACCCATCATATACAGAAATATTCCCAGACGGCATGTTTACCCGTCACGATACATCGGGCCTTTTAGATCAATTTGAAGGGGGCGGCAGTGACTTACAACCTGGTTACTACTATACCTACGATTTTGACGAAGCTGTTGCGCGCCAAATTGCTTACTTAACAGCAGATGTAACAGGCGGCGATGCATACGCCGCAAATGCATATATGGATGGTATTGACAGCGAAAGCTACGTAGAAGAAATCACTAATAGCTTTTATGTTCAATCAAGCTGGGAATTTGACGTAAGTAACTACTACGTAAAAGTAAATGCAGGCCTACGCTATGAGCAAACAGATGTAACCAGTACTGTACGTCAACGCGTTGAAGATCAAGTTAATTGGATCAGCGCTTCTGAGTGGATCATGCAATACGCTGCGGGCGGCGATGATAACTTCTTAGAACAACAAGGTGATTACGATGTTTTACTACCTTCAATCGACGTAAGTGTTGATTTAACTGAAGACGTAGTAGCTCGCGTATCTTGGGGTAAAACAATGTCGCGTGCACCACTAGGTAATTTAGCCGGTGGCCGTAGTTTAACAGGCAGCCCAAAACCGGGTTCTCGTACAGGTAGCCAAGGTAATACAAACTTATTGCCGTTTGAATCAACAAACCTTGATTTATCACTTGAGTATTACTACGCAGAAGGTAGCTACGCGTCTGTTGGATACTTTAAAAAAGATGTTGATAACTTTATTCAAACCACCATTACGCAAACCACTATTGATGGCTTGCACGATATTTTAAACGGCCCTCGTTACTTACAAGCCGTAAGCGATATTGAATCACGTGGTGAGCAAGCAACAACCGACGCTATTTTTGCACAAATGATTGCCAGCGGTTACGGCAATGCAAATGGCGTTATTGAACCAAACAGCGACGATCCGCTAATTACATGGAATATTAGCCAACCACAAAACACCGACAGTAAATCGGTAGATGGTTTTGAAGTAGCTGTTCAGCACTTAATTGGTGAAACCGGTTTTGGTGTAGGTGTTAACGCGACATTTGTAGATGGCGACGTTGAATTTGATAGCGAAAGCCTTGATCAACAAGCACCGCTTACAGGCTTAAGTGACTCAGCTAACTTCCAAGGCTTTTACGAAAAAGATGGCCTATCTGTTAAAATTACTTACGCATGGCGCGACTCATACCTAATTGGTGTTGGCCAAGCACAAGGTTCAGCTGATGCGCCTCCGCAATATGCTAAAGCGTATGGCCAGTGGGATATGAGCGTAAACTACGATGTAAACGAAAACGTAACCGTATTTTTTGATGGCATAAACTTAAATAATGCCACCGAAGAAGGCTACGGCCGTTACGAAGAGCAGTTTTTATTTGCTAATCAGTACGGCCCACGCTACTCAATTGGTGCCCGTTACACGTTTTAAACTATTCCCTAGTTAGAATAGTTAAGCCGCTTGTTTCAACAAGCGGCTTTTTTTATAACGTTTTTATTTGCTCAAGCAATACATCAGTTGTCCAATCAATGCCGTTATATGCCACATCGGGTTGGTAAAAGTCTCCTGCCCCATGTAGCGCATAATACAGTGATTGTATTTTGTTTTAACCAAGCCTAATTGCAATTACCACAAAACAACTAGTCTATTTTTTAGGCAAAAATCTAATGCATATTTTACTAAACTGCAAAGTTAAGATGGGTGCTTCGTTTATTTTTACCTAAATGCCAGCTCTAGAGATTGCTTAATGCTTGAGTAGACGAATCCATTCATCGGGGTTTGCTAAAATAAAGTCATAAGTATCTTCATTATCTAAAGTGATTGTTATGGCATCGCTTGTTAGTGGTAAAATGCCTGCGCCTGTCCCTGCTGACTTTTCAATTTTTACGATTGCGCTTCGTGTAAAAGTATAAGGCCCTAAACCAGCACTTTCATTGTATGGCTCAAAACGTACTTCACCTTGCGTTACATAAAATTTACCATCGGCTTTTGCAACACCACTTTGATACGTAGCGGTAGATGATTTGAGTATTTTATTGTTCATTCGGCGTTCCTGCTAATTAATGTACGTCAATAAAATGTATTCACTTTAGTAAGTTATATAGCTTTATGCTTTAAGGCAATTAGTTTGTACCTAAAAAGCAAATTATGATGACACCTACTTTATTTAACCCATTAGAATCTGGGCATCAAAAAACGCAAAGTTTGGATGGGTTTATTGTTAATTCTTCTACATCTTGTTAATTCTTCTACAGCCTCAACGCCAAGCTCACCGGTAAATTGGGAGCGTAGCGAGTAATTTATCCGCGTGCAGCTTTTTGTTAGGCATAGTCGGGGCAAGCTCCCTATTTTAAGCAGCACTTCTTGTGTTTTTTCCCAGTACCACATGGGCACTTTTCATTACGCCCAATCTTCTTAGATTTTCTAGTTACTGTGTTAAAATTAACCTTACTTTTTCCTTTCAATGACTGAGGCTTAGGAAGACCCTTAGTCGCCTTGTCCATTTCATCAGACTGTTCCCATTTAAACTCTTTACTAACACCAAATCTCAACCTTTGGGAACTGGTGCCAATGCATACACCGAACCATTGGTCAGCCTTCTGCTCATATTTCCTGACCTCACAATGACGATCTAACCGCTTCGCAGCCTCGGAATCTGAGTCATTGTTGCAGTGAATAGTAAGCCCCGTACTTCCTTCACTTATGCCAAGTGTTAAATCATGATGTTTACCATCTTTTTTCCCCAATTCAACTAACTTCGATATTCCGTCATTAATCATTTCGATTGTGTCGCCACTAAGTGTCAACAGCATAAAACCGAAATCTACAGTGCCTGAATGTTCACGCAATTCAATGTCTTTAACCAATCTGTCGAAGTGCGTTCCTTCGTACTTTGTTAATATCCCATCTGGAGTCTCACTGCCAGGAATGCCATCTCGTCTCGTCATCATTGCAAGATCTAAGTCAGCGCAAATGTCATCTCCTAGCTGCATCATTGTGTATTCACCATCCATCCAGAGATTTTGTTTTAGATGGTATGACAAGATCGTTAGCTCGTGAGTGGATAATATTTTATCGCCATACAGCGTTCTTCTGTTGACGTAGCTTAGGAAGTGCAAAGGAGACCTTAGCATCTCTGTTGCAACATCCAAGAAGAAAACATCCATCACAAATGCTGGTTTAATCAAATCGGTAGGATTTTGCTTGAGGAACTGCCTAGCTTGAAATGACAAAGCGGGATAATGATCAGATACCACGCAGAAGGGGTAGATTTCTTTAAATTCTCTTCTGATGGTTATTTCATTACCCTTTTCGTCTAAGAGCTTATAGTTATTGTCAGATAAATAATTTGAACATGAAAAGGCTTGGTCATATGCATCTTGAACGGCTTTTTTAAAGTCATCTTTTAGAGATAAGTCGTTCCCTTTGCGGGCAGCTATAGTCAGTTTCTTTGACTTTGCCTGCAATACTATTGCTCTATTTGCAAACACTACAAGAACGTCTATTTCACCAACTTTATTGCGCTTCGCATCAACAATATCAACATTCTGAAAAACTCGTTTTTCTCCGAAAACTCGCACAAGCCTTCTGCTTGAAAATTCTTCTGTAAATTCGCCGCGATGTCCCATCGCAATACTTCTGTACGCCGCATCCGAATTGAACCAAAAAAACGGCGTTTCGTATAACGCTTCTACCAAACTGTAATTTTGAAACAGTAAGTATTTATCTTCTTCAAGCTTTATTATTGGATAGGCATTTATTGGATTAAAGTCATCTAAGGATATGAAGTCGTTTTGTTCAATTGGCGAAACAAAAGATTCAATAACACACCTACAAGCCTCAACATCCAATCCGGACTTAGCGGCTATTTCTCTCAAGGAAAAGGTATAAGCTTCAAAGAAAGTCCATTCGTTTGGATGTTTATTTGCTAAACCAACAAGAGCATCATTAATCTTGTCGTTCTGCAACACCTGAATTGCTGATACAACAGACATGACTTGCTCAAGTGAATAGCCTTTGTTTTCAATTAGCCATGCGTTATCTTTTCTGTACTTATCTTCAGCTAGATCTCTATACTGAAAGTGGTATGCTGATTCACCCCCATAAAAAATTGACTCTCTTAATACAGCGCCAGAATTGAAAGGGTTAAAGTCAGCATCACCAATTTTATTTGGGTCAAATATCTCTTGCATTGGTGGCATCATGGAATGATGCAACTCCTGAAGTAAAGCATCTGTTCCGCTAATATATTCTTGCATCACTTCTGGCGAAGGTATTGTTGCATCTATATTCTTTTTACTTGCCAGTCCAATTAGTGTAGATATTTCTGTTCTTACCAAACGCTCCATTGAGAATTGTTGCAATACATCTTCAGGCTTCACTTCATCAGCGTATCTGATGGTGTTATCTCGAAAACAGAAATATGCGATTGCGTGGATGTAACCGGTAGATTGGCAAAGAACTTCTAGTTCTTTAAATATTTCGCTTTCCTTTCTGGCTATTTTATTTTCCGGCATCCAGTGCTCTCCAGATTGTATTGCCTAACACCCACATAAGGGGCAGTAACGCATGGGCTAGAATCCGAGCGAAGCGACAGAGCCCATGCGTTACTGTCCCAGCGAGCCTGCGAGCGGCTTAAAGTGATTGTTATATTTTTTTACCAAGCTTCTCTGAGCGGCTTTTTTTAACCTGTTTTTTTGAGTCCGTCTTTCCTTTGATAAATTCTTCAATACGCTCTATTTCATTTTTTTGAGCGATATCTTGCTGCTTTATCGAGTAAGATTTAGCTTCATCCTTGGTGCTAAACGATTTCATAACTTTTCCATCTACATCGATAACATCATAGATGATTTTATTTCCATCTTTTCTAGACTCAATCGGATAGAGAAGCTCACTGTTTTCAGAATTCAAATTTGTTTCCTTAAAATATAACAACTTTGTCTACGACATTTGTCGTTTTATAAACCGACAAATGTCCCTATATTACAATGCATTTATCTTAGCCAGCAAATAACCACCTGTAAACAATTAGTTAACTACAAAGAAATCTCCGTTAATGCTGTAACACACCAAAATGGGGGAGAGCAGTAATATCCGACAATGCATAAATCACTGCACATTTTTAGAGCAACTTTTATAAAAAGTTAATATCGTAAAATCGTTTTTAACGCAGGTAATGAGTTATTAAAACGCTTAGGTTTTAACGTTTTGAACCCGGCTGGTATTGTACTTATATATTACAACACGCTTAAAGTAGCGTTGTGAGCAATGTGAATAAAAGCGCTGCAAATATGCAGCGCCCTCATTACTTAATGGTTGTTGTGTTTAAGTTTGAATTGCTTTATTAGAAAAAGCCGAGCGGGTCTTCGCTGTAGCTCACTAATAAATTTTTAGTTTGTTGGTAGTGATCAAGTGCCAGTTTGTGCGTTTCGCGCCCTATTCCTGATTTTTTATAACCACCGAATGCAGCATGTGCTGGGTACATGTGATAGCAGTTGGTCCACACTCGCCCTGCTTCTATTTTACGACCCATGCGATAAGCACGGTTCATGTTTCTACTCCACACCCCTGCGCCTAAGCCAAATTCTGAGCTGTTGGCAAGTTCAAGTGCTTCGGCTTCATCTTTAAAGGTCGACATAGAAATAACAGGGCCAAAAATCTCTTCTTGGAATACACGCATGTCGTTTGTACCTTTAAGCAGTGTAGGTTGTATGTAATAACCGCCGTTTAAATCGTCATTTAGCTGCTCTACGTTGCCGCCGGTGAGTACTTCAGCGCCTTCTTTTTTGCCTATGTCTATGTAACTAAGTATTTTATCAAACTGTGCTTTTGAAGCTTGAGCGCCCACCATGGTTTCGCTGTCGAGTGGATTGCCGCGTTTAATTTGTTGGGTACGTTCGAGTATCCGCTCAATAAACTGCTCGTATATATCTTCTTGAATAAATAATCTTGATGGACAGGTACATACTTCGCCCTGGTTAAAGTAAGCAAGTACGGCGCCTTCTATAGCTTTTGATAAAAAAGCATCGTCTTTTTCCATTACATCATTAAAAAATATATTGGGCGATTTACCACCGAGCTCGACCGTTGAAGGAATAATATTTTCAGCAGCGCATTTCAAAATATGTGAGCCCACAGGCGTTGAACCCGTAAATGCAATTTTAGCGATACGCTTGCTTGTTGCCAGTGCTTCACCCGCTTCTTTACCAAAGCCGTTTACTATATTTAATACGCCCGCAGGGAGTAAATCGCCAATTATCTCCATTAAAACTAAAATAGAAGCTGGTGTTTGCTCAGCCGGTTTTAAAATTACACAGTTACCTGCAGCAAGTGCTGGCGCTAGTTTCCAGGCGGCCATTAAAATAGGGAAATTCCACGGAATAATTTGCCCAACCACACCTAGTGGCTCGTGAAAATGATACGCAACGGTGGTTGCGTCTATTTCACCTATAGTGCCGTCTTGCGATCGTAGGCACCCTGCAAAGTAGCGAAAGTGATCTGCCGCTAGCGGAATATCAGCAGCGAGTGTTTCACGAATTGCTTTACCGTTATCCCATGTTTCGGCAACAGCTAGTAACTCTAGGTTTTGCTCAATTCGGTCGGCTATTTTTAGCAGTATGTTACTTCGGTCGGTCACCGACGTTGTGCCCCATTGCTCTCGCACTGCATGCGCTTTATCGAGAGCCAGCTCTATGTCGTCTTTGTCTGAACGCGGTATTTGGCAAAATACCTTACCGTTTACTGGGCTTATATTATCAAAGTATTGGCCATTTACTGGCTTCACCCACTCTCCGCCAATGTAGTTCCCGTATTGTTGTTTAAAGTTTACGAGTGCGCCATCGCTACCTGGATTTGCATATATCATGTGTGTGCTCTCTTTATTGTTGTTAGCTAAAGGTCGAACATTTATATAAAACAAAATGCTTTATATTTAATCAATGTTGATTGACATTAAACTAACAAGTACCTAAAAACTTGATTAGCTGTCCACAAAAGTTGTCTGTGAGTCCAAACTAATAAAACCTAAAGGATTGATATGCACACATCTCAGTTAAACAAAAAACGCCAACAACTTGATGTATTAATAGAAAATAAAGTCACATTCGCTGCAGATAGCAGTGAGTTGAGTATTTACGACACGTATCAAAGCGCGCAAAAGGTAGCACTGCACTCAAACGAGCTGCTGTTTTGTGCCATGCTAAGCGGCAAAAAGGTAATGCACGTAGAAAGGAGCCAATACCATAAAGTATTTTTACCACACGAGTCGTTTGTATTAGCGCCAGAGCAAGGTGTTTTAATTGATTTTCCACAAGCATCAATGCACGCCCCAACCACCTGTTTAGCCATTGAAATTAGCACAGATAAAATAACGAGCGTGGCGAATGCACTAAACATGCAGCAAAATTTTGCACACGATGGCTTATTTGAATATGTACCTCAGTTAGTGCATACCCAACATAATATTCAAACGCAGCAATTATTAGAGCGCATGGTGCATTTATTTAGTGAGCAAGGCGCACAGCGACATTACTTGATTGATTTGTCGTTGAACGAATTGATCACCCGTTTATTACAACAACAAAGCCGCGAGCTATTGCTAGCTAGCTGCGATAAGCCACGCCTTAAAACAAAAGTGAGCGATGCCCTGCTTTATATTGAAGAACACTTAAGTGAAACGCTCGACATAAATACCTTATGCAAAATAGCATGTATGAGCCGAAGTAAGTTTTATCATCAATTTAAACTCGCATTTGGCACTACCCCAGCCCTTTGGCAGCAACAGTTAAGACTAAAAAAAGCGCGTACTCAATTACTACAAGGCCATGCAATTAGCCAAGTGTGCTTTGATGTTGGATTTAATAGCGCGAGCCACTTTAGTCGCCTATTTAAACAAACCTTTGGCATTGCGCCTAAAGAATGCCGACATTAGCCCTAAAATCTTATTTTTTTACTTTGCTAACGCCCTGAATATGTTAGTTTATTAACATGAGTATTGAGTAAAGAATTGGTATGAGTAAGCAAACCCGCTGGACCCTAAAAAGTATTGCTAAAGAGTTAGGTGTTTCTAACGCGACAGTATCTAATGCGTTTAATCGCCCTGATCAGCTATCGGCTAAACGCCGAGACGATATTCTTGCAGCGTGTAAAACTTTGGGCTATTACGGGCCTAATAAGGCCGCGCAATCATTGCGTAACGGCACATTTAATATTGTCGCTTTAGTGCTGCCCGATAGTGTGGAATACATGGTGTCGGACCCTGTAGCTAGCAGCTTTATGCGCGGTGTTACCTCGGTGCTTGAAAAAAATGGCATTAATGTTTTATTGTTTTCAGGTAATAGCGATAACCTTAACAACGTGGTCGACTTTGTAGATGGCTTTATTTGTTATGGCCGCCCTCGTAATAACGCGTTAGTAGAGCAGTTAAAAACAGTGTCTAAACATGTAGTGACAATTGATTTTGATATTGCTCGCAATGCCTCTGTAAATATTAATAACGAGCAAGCAAGTTACGAAATTGCTAAACACGTACTACATAATCAAAACGATAAAGTGGCTATATTAGGGCTTAGGTTACTTGATGAAAACGTATTATGCCGCGTGTATGAGCATCACGAATTTGAAACCGGACAATCTATTTCGCATCAACGTTTACGTGGTTATCAACGCGCTTTAAGCGAGGCAAATATTACGGTGGCTGACGATCGTATTTGGAACATTCCTGAAAGCAGCGAGCGTTTTGCTAATATTGCTGCTAAAGAGGTTTTAAGTGCCTCCCCTCGCCCTAACGTTATTATTTGTATGAGTGATTTAATTGCCCTTGCCACAATGCGAGAAGCAATAAAACAAGGCATAAAAATAGGTGAAGAACTGCGTATTGTGGGCTTTGATGGTATTGATGAAGCAGCCCGGTTTGTGCCTCGCCTCACCACCATTCATCAAAACAGCCAAGAAAAAGGCGTTATAGCCGCTGAATTATTTATTTCTAAAGAAGAAAAAACTCAGGAAGTCAGTTACGAATTAGAGATTGGTGCGAGTAGTTAGCTTACAAACCTTGTAATAGTTTTATGTGTTAAAAAGCCAAGCTACTTAAGCTTGGCTTTTGCTTTACATGGCGTTTGTAAATTACTTTTATAACATTAAGCTAAAAATGAATTTAAGTTAATCGTTGTTTCTTCATCACCATTTACCTGCGTAATAAGTGCATGGCGTAATTTAAAATCAACAGTAAGTGAAATAGTTTGCTCATCTAGTTGCCACGATAAACAACACATACTGCCTTCACCTTGGGCGCTAAATTCACCTGCAAATGCAGGGTGTGAATTGCGAATTTTAATTAATTCAATTAAACCTTTTACTACAGGCTTATTTAAGGCTTTGTCGATTATATTTGCATCTAAATATGGGCGGTTAATATCACGGCCAACATTTGTATTAGCTAATAGCTCCATATCATTTTCACAGGCAAATAAGCCGCCGTAATACACTTGTGGTACACCTGGAGCAAAAAATTGAATTGCACGCGACAGTAAGTAATCAAAGTCTTTAGCACCTAATGCGTTGTAGTACGTACAGTTAACTTGATATAAGTCGACATTACTCGCTGCAGCGCCCGTAGCTTGGCGGCTTTGGTTGTTGCTGTTGGCGTGCATAGTTTCTACTAGGTTATCAATCTGCTGTGCATTTAATAGCCCTGGTTTGTCGCCCATTGGACCTGCGTCAATAATGCCAATACCGTCGTGTGTATCAAGTACGGTTAAGCAATTACGTGGCGAAATTTGTAACCATTTGAGTAGTGCATCTACATCGTTGTTAAATAAGCTGTGTAAAATAAGCGGTGGTAACGCAAAGTCGTAAACCATATTTACGCGTTTTGCCACTTCTACCTGAGTTTGATAATGGCTATGAATTTCTGCAATGGTTTCCATGCCTAAATCGTTTGCTTGCTTAGATAAGTTATCTAGGTAGCCAAACGTTTCATCAAGCATAAAGCAGTTAGTGCCAGCTTGCTTAATGGCGTAACCCGCCGCATCTAAACGAATAATATTTACATTGTTAGCCGAAAATTTAGTAAGTACGTTATTTAAATACGCAACACCGGCTTCTACTTTTACGTTTATATCAATTTGGTTATCGGTAAAAGTGGTCCAAAAGTCGTACGTTTGGCCGTCGCCGCACTGCATTGGCGTAAAGCAACTACCTGGGCGTGGGCGGTAAATTGCTTTTTGCTCAGCTTCGCTCATACCATTTGGAAATACATCATCTTTGGTTAAAAACAAATCCCAAAATTCTGATTGCTTACCTTTAGCTAATACATCTTGAAACTGAAAAGACTGCGCCGATACATGGTTAACAATTAGGTCAGCCATTAAGTCGAGATCTTTACCTAATACTTGTATGTCTTCCCAAGTGCCTATTCTAGAATCAACTTCACTATGATCAATAGGGTCAAAGCCAGCATCGCTGCCATCAATAGGATTGTAAAATGGCAATAAGTGCACACCACCAAATACGCCTTTTAAAGGGCCGTTTAAAAGTGTGGTTAGCGCGCCTATATTTTGGCCAGTGATTCGATCAGCATATGTGATCAATTGAACTTTATTCTTCATCATTGTGTGATTACCGTGTTGAAACTTAATCGATTAAGATATATCTTTAACTAGCGAGTAAGAATTTACAAGTAATTTTTAATAATTTTACATACAAATTTCGTGTCTCACGTAATACTACAGTAAGCAACTGACTGACTTACGAAGTATTAATAGAGAATTTAACGAGGAATAAACACATGACAAAATCACACACTCACGTAAGCAGCGACCCACTGCAACAAATACGCTGGCTTACATACATGATGTTTTTTATGTTTGCCATGACCTCTGACGCAGTCGGCATGATAATCCCCGAACTTATAAAAGATTTCGGTTTGAGCATGACTCAAGCTAGTGCATTTCATTACGCTCCTATGGCACTCATTGCCTTTAGTGGATTATTTTTAGGCTTTTTAGCTGACAGCCTTGGCCGTAAAAAAACCATTATGCTAGGTCTATTAATATTTTCCGCGAGTTGTTTTTTATTTGCATTTAGCACCAGTTTTACTTTCTTTTTAGTATTGCTTTGCTGCATAGGCCTGGCCATTGGTTTATTTAAAACCGGCGCACTGGCATTGCTTGGCGATATTTCACATAGTAACGACGACCATACTAAAACTATGAACAAGGTTGAGGGCTTTTTTGGCATTGGCGCTATTGTAGGCCCTGCCCTAGTTGGTGTTTTATTAGTGCAAAACGTTAGTTGGACATACCTGTATATTACCGCGGGCGTAATGTGTTTAATCCTTGCTTTATTAGCATGGCGCGCAGACTACCCTGACGTAGTTAAAACAACTGAAAAGCCAGCCTCTTTGGCCACGACCATGAAAATGGTAAAAAACCCTTATGCACTTGGCTTTTCTTTAGCTATTGCACTTTATGTAGCGACTGAAGTGGCTATTTATGTATGGATGCCAACGCTATTAAAGGACTACACAGGCTCTTGGCCACTCCTTGCCACTTATGCACTTACTATATTTTTTATACTACGTGCTGCAGGTCGTTTTATTGCCGTATGGTTACTAAATCGTTATAGCTGGCAAGGTGTTATGGCTTATTTAAGCTTAGGTATTGCGCTTTGTTATGTGGGTACACTTATTGGTGGCGTTGACTGGGCTGTAGGGTTACTACCTCTTTCAGGTTTATTTATGTCTATGGTTTACCCAACTTTAAACTCTAAAGGTATATCGTGTTTTCCTGCTGAGCGCCATGGAGCCGTAGCCGGCGTTATATTATTTTTTACCGCATTATCGGCTGCTTTAGCTCCTTTATTTATGGGTATGATCAGCGATTACTTTGGCCATGTGCGCTATGGCTTTTACTTAGCAACAGGGTTTGCCGTGATTTTATTTGTAGCTATGTTGTTCAATTATTTACGCGACCCATCAATGAGTGCTTTACAAGAAAATAACCCAACAGCTTAAAAACTTGTATCTCAATACAATAAAAAAACACTTTTAAAATCAATACATGAATAATAAAAGAGCAAATTAAACACAAAATGATTTGCTTATTGTAAAATATTTGTTATTTTTACTTAATCGATTAAGTAAAGACAACAAATCCTACTGGGTTCAACACAACGAGGCGTTCACATGACAACACACAATACACCTTTATATTTAATCAGCGCTTTAGCACTTGCCGTAAGTCAAGGCGTTAACGCACAAGAAACAGACCAAGCAACACCTGAAGCATCACAAAACAAAGGTCTTGAAACAATTGTTGTAACCGGCGTACCACGTCGAACAACAATCATGGCTTCAAGCGTATCAGTTAGTAGCGTATCACTTGAACAAGTTCAAGTGTCTACTCCTCGCTCAACAGCCGAGGCTTTTAGAATAATCCCTGGTATTCGTGCAGAATCTACAGGTGGCGAAGGCAATGCAAATATTGCTGTTCGTGGCCTGCCAGTTGCTTCAGGCGGTGCAAAATTTTTACAATTACAAGAAGATGGTTTACCTGTAATGCAATACGGTGATATCGCTTTTGGTAATTCAGATATTTTTATGCGATTAGATAACACTGTGCAAACTATCGAATCGATTCGTGGTGGCTCAGCATCTACTGCAGCAAGTAATGCACCTGGTGGCATTATTAACTTTATCTCTAAAAATGGCGAAAACGAATCTGGCAGTGTGTCTACAACACTTGGCTTAGATTACGACAGCGTTCGTACAGACTTCGAATACGGCACTTACTTAACCGATAGCGTGCGTTTTCATGTTGGTGGTTTTGTTCGACAAGGCGAAGGCCCGCGCGAAACAGGTTACACGTCTAATAAAGGTGGCCAAATAAAAGCTAATCTTACAAAAGATTTCGACAACGGTTACGTTCGCCTTTATTACAAACACTTAGACGATAAGAGTGTTGGCTACCTTCCAATGCCAATGTACTCAAATGGTGACTCTATTGCTGGCTTTGATGCGCAATCAGACACACCTCACTCAGCATTATTTACTAAAACAGTACGCTTAAATGGTGAAAACCAAATTAGCAGTGGTGATATCCGTGATGGTATGAATCCAAAGGTTGACTCTGTTGGTTTTGAAGCTGTATTTGATTTAGATAACGATTGGCGTATTGAAAACCGTTTCCGTAAGTCATCAATTAGCGGTAACTTTAATTCACCTTTCACAGAACAAGTCGGTAGTGCAACATCAATAGCTGAAAGCATTGGTGGCGCAGGTGCAACCTTGAGTAACGCGAACACCGGTGAAGCGTTTAACGATGGTTTAGCAATGAAGATGGTGACATTTGATGTCACAATGAATGACTTCGGCTCTATAGTTAATGACTTTAAATTAACTAAATCGTTCGACGATGATACCAGCCTTACATTTGGTTATTACGCGTCAACTCAAAACATTGCTATGTCGTGGTTATGGAATTCTTACGTAATGGAGCTCAAGGGTGACAATGCTGCATTATTAAATGTAACAGGTGCCGATGGCACTGAGTTATCTGAAAACGGTTTATACGCCTACAGTGCATTTGGTAACTGTTGTCAACGTGATTACGATACAGAATACGATACTCGCGCCCCTTACGTAGCATTTTCGACTAAGCTAGGTGACGTAAGCATTGATGCAAGTGCTCGCTACGATAGCGGTGAAGCTCGCGGAACATACGCAGGTGCAGTGACTTCAACAGTAGATATGAACCGCGACGGTGTGATCTCTGTGCCGGAACAAAATGTTGCTGGAATTGATACTGCCAACGCAAGCCCAGTAAACTATGACTGGAACTATTCGTCTTATTCAATTGGTGCTAATTACCAAATTGACCCAAGCCTTGCCACGTTTGCACGTATAAGTAAGGGTGGGCGAGCAAACGCCGACCGACTTTTATTTGGTAAAGTACGCGCCGACGGCTCTGTTGCAAAAGAAGACGCTGTTGATGAAGTGAGCCAATTTGAGTTTGGTGTTAAAAAGCGCTTTGATTCATTATCAGTGTTTGCTACTGCGTTTTTTGCCGAAACTGAAGAGCAAAACTTTGAAGCAACATCACAAACATTTTTTGACCGTGAATACGAAGCAAAAGGGATCGAAATAGAATCTACTTACTTTATTGATGCATGGGATTTTCGCGGTAATTTAACCTGGACCGATGCAGAAATAGCCAAAGACGCACTTGCTCCTGAGGTAGTAGGTAATACACCGCGTCGTCAAGCCGATTTAATTTACTCATTAATGGCACGTTACAACTATGAAAAAGGCGCTGCAGGGGTAAGTTTCATTGGTACTACCGATGCATACGCTCAAGATAATAACGATCTACAATTTGACGGCTACACACAGGTAAATGGCTTTGTAAGCTATGACTTATCTGAAAACCTTAATATTGCGCTTAATGTGAATAACCTATTTGATACAGTAGGTATTACAGAAGCAGAAGAAGGTTCAGTACCTGAAAATAACATTATTCGTGCCCGTACTATTAACGGCCGCACAACGTCGGTAACTTTAAAATACGCTTTTAACTAAATGTGTGTATTGCGCTGCGGTGAGTAGTCACTGTAGCGCCTTTTAAAGTATGAATAAATAACACCCTTCACGTTTTTTAGCCTAGCCTTGCTAGGCTTTTTAGGATATTCCAAATGACTAAACTCCTGTGCTTAGGCGAGCTATTAATTGATATGCTGCCACAAGATGCTAATAACTCAGCCTATTTACCTATACCAGGTGGCGCGCCTGCCAATGTAGCTGTTGGCTACGCAAAACTCGGCGCAGAGGCTGCATTTTGTGGTGGTAAAGGGGACGATCATTTTGCCAATCAATTAAGTAATGCATTAGCGCAATACAATGTAAATACAGACTATTTATTTACCATTGCAGGCTCACAAACCGCCATGGTTATAGTAAGCCTTGATGAAACCGGCGAGCGTAGTTTTGGCTTTTATCGCCATAATACAGCCGATGTACTATTAACCCAGGCGCATTTAGCGCATATAAATTGGCAAGAAATAAGCACACTACACTTTTGTTCAAACACATTAACCGAATCAGCAATTGCCAACACAACGGTTAAAGCGCTAGAACTTGCAAAAGCGAATAATAAGCTCGTCAGTTTTGATGTAAATTTACGCTACAGCTTGTGGGAAAACACAAACGATATAGCAAGCAATGTAAAAGCCTGTTACACCTATTGTGACATAGTAAAACTCTCGCGTGATGAACTTAATTTTTTAGCCCAGCATAGCGATACAACGAGCGATGATTACATTCAAATGCTATTAAATACCGGAGTTAAACTGGTGTTTTTAACCGATGGGCCAGAGCCTGCCACGGTTTACCACAGCGCATTTACACTTAACGAATCGGCACCAAAAATAAACGCCGTAGATACAACAAGCGCAGGTGATGCATTTATAGCGGGGGTTTTATACTACTTAAATAACTTAGGAAGTGATTTACCACTAGCAGATAAACTAAATGATAAAGCGAGCGTAAAAGGCGCCCTGCACTTTGCTCTTAAATGTGGCTCTAAAGCGTGTTTAGCTAAAGGGGCATTTCCGGCATTACCTGTGCTGGCTGATGTAATTTAAATGATTAAAGCCCCATGTTACGGGGCTTCAAGTTAGAGTTATATCTATTGCTTTATAAAAGTGACACCTTTTGGTATTTCATCTTGGGGTAACCGAGTAGAGTGCATTTGCGATAACAACCATTTGTCGCCCACTTTTGATACAACGGCACTTTCTAACCAATAAATATCAATACTTCTTTCGGTGCTTTTAATATTGGCTTTATTCCAGTAATTAATAAATGCAACATCACCCACTACACGCGAATTTATAACACTAAAATAATTAGTTCTTATAAAGTCAGAAGGCTTAACAACATTTATAAAGTCATTAATAGTCCACACTTCACCGTGCTCTAAAAGTAGAAATGAATCATCAACGGCCGCACGCATTTGCGTGTGATCAACGTTAGAAACAGCCAAAAAAAGATCGCTAACCGGCGTGAATATGTTGTTATCTTTTGCATGTATTGATGTAGAAAATATCAGGAATGTAATAAAGGTAAGTACTTGTTTCATTGTTTTTATAATGTGTAGTTTGCTCAATAATAATTAGTGTATTTTAATAGAGCAGTATTAACAATTGAAATAAACCGAATGTAACTACCTAACAATGTTACTCATAGAGCAAAAAAGCACTCTATAAGAGTGCTTTAATTTAATTTTTTCAATCAAGCTATTCATCTAGCCAATCTATGGCTGCGGTAGCATTTTCAAAGTATTGAACCTCACCCGATATGAACCAGTTACCTATTTTTGCCATTCGAGCTTGCCACTCTTTATTACCGTAAATAGCTACTTTTTTAAATTCTTTAGAGTGCTTAACACCTAACTTTAAGTCATCCCACGCTGCGCGTAGTTCCCAACCTTCAAGTTCGCTACCATCTATTAAGGCGTTCACGACTGGGTGCTTAACTTCGCCAAGAGCTGAGTTTATCATTGGGGTAATTATTTTATAATCGTCGTGAGTAAGCGTACCAACGGCTTTAAGTTTTAAAAAAAACTCTCTTCCTGCACGTTCAAGACCAATCGATAAACCATGTGTTGTGTGTACCATTACTGCTCTCCTTAAATAGGCTGAGTGGTAAAGTACACCTTCTAAAATTAATTAGTCCTGAACTAAATCAATAAATAATCTCAAATAAACGACTCAATTACGCATTTTGTACGCGAGATATCTGGTTTTCTACATCAGTTAAATGGCCCGTTTTAAGCCATACTTTTGCACCATTACTTCCCGCTTTAACGTTAACAGAGCTATTAATAGGCACTCTTAACCAACTGTTTTTTACAAAGGTATCGGCTTGCTCATCAAATGAGCCTTCTAGTACTAAGAACTCTGCTCCACCTTTTGCGTTTATAACCATGCAAGCGTTAGGCTTAAAGTGCAACAAGCATACGTCTTCAAAGTCGTCTTGGTATAAAGGGGTTACGGCTACATTTTTAAAACTAGGATGCACCGTACTTTGCATCAAGTCTGTTTGCAAACGCACGTGCGTTCGATCATCTGGCTGAAACTGCCATAACTTTACAAATATAACGCAGCCATTTTCAGACCCCGGTTTATGCTTTGATTGCGGTGGATTACGGATATAAGAACCTGCCACAAAGTCACCATGTTCATCTTGAAATACCCCTTCAAGCACAACAAACTCTTCACCGCCTGTATGAACATGCGGCGAAAATTCACTGCCAGGTGCATAACGAACAATAGTCGTTGCGCGAGCAACTTCGTCGCCCACACGGTCCAGTGCTCGTCTATCAACACCCGCCATTGGCGATGCAACCCACGGTAGCGTTTCGCTATGTACAACAACTCGTTTACTAAAATCGGCAGCAATTTTCATATTTGGCTCCTAACCGTAACTCCACTTAAACTTTAAACTAACAACCTAATTAAGCCGCAACACTTGGGCGTTCTGCTACTTTTTCTTGCCATGCAACTAAATGGGTTAACTTATTCGGGATTGCTATTTGTGCAAATCCAGCAAATACCAGACCAGCATACAATGTAATATCAGCAATACTAAACTGCTCACCAGCAACAAACGCCGATTGCGCTAGTACATCATTAAAATAGCTAAACCCTTGGCGTGCTTTTTCGCCTTGTTTTTCACCCCAAGCCACATTTTGATACGTTTCAAGCTCTGGACCTAAGCCATCAGTTGCATGATGAAAGTAAGTTGCCACAGCGTCAAGCACCATAGATTCTGCGCGTTTTTGCATCATGTTAATTACTGCACGCTCTTTTGCGGTTTCACCCATTAAAGATGGGCCTTCAAATGCGGTATCAATATACTCAGTAATAGCGGTACTTTCTGATATAAACGTGCCGTCATCTAGCTCTAATACGGGCACACCTGCTAATGGGTTTTTAGCTAAGAAGGCTTCTGTTCTGTGCTCACCATTTAATAAATCAACAGGTACAAACTCAACATTTGCAGTGGCATTTTTTTCAGCTAAAGCGATACGAACACGAAGTGGGTTTGGAAAGTTTTCTACATCATAAATTTTCATAGCAATCTCTATCTTTATTGTTTAAAAGTGAATTAATGGCAGCAACCTACCTACCGGTAGGTAATTTATAATATTAAACTAAATTTAAGTCAACGTTTAAATTTTTCTGATTTATAGGATTTAACTTAATTCATAATAAAATTAGGGGGTTGCTTAAAAATAAAAACGCTTGTAAATAACTACCTACTGGTCGATAATTTTGCTATACCAATTGCATTAAATAAGTGATCTATTATTGCGCTAAGAAAATAGCGCAATAACAACAAGGCGAAAATTATGACATCTAGTTATTCTATATGAATAATTTTTAACGCAGTTAGTGAGTTGTTTAATGCGATACAATGATCATGTTTTAATAAAATTGGTATTACTGCAGATAGGAAAATATTAAAAGTGAGTAAAAAAGAAGCGTTATTAAAAGCAGCTGAAAACAAGGTGCGCCTTGGCGGATACAGTAATTTTAGTTTTAGAGAGCTCGCAAGCGAAGTTGGAATTAAGAGCGCCAGTGTGCACTATCACTTTCCGACTAAGGCCGATTTAGGTGCTGAGCTTGCTCATCAATATACTAATTCTTTTTTAGCTGCGTTAGGCGAGCCAAACGAGCTTAAAGCAAGCGGTAAAAATCCTATTGATGTGTACACTCAGCTTTTTAGAAGTGCATTAGTAACCGATCGTAAAATGTGTTTATGTGGTTTGCTAGGAGCCGAAAGCGATAGCCTTCCAGATAAAGTACGCCTTGAAGTAAAACGCTTTTTTAATCAAAATTTAACATGGCTTAGCGCTGCGCATTTAGCTAATGGTGACCTCAACCCTACTAAAGCGGCTATTCAAACAGTGAGCTTGCTTGAGGGCGCTATGATGATAAGCAAAACGCTCGACGATAACAGTTACTTTGAACTTGCAACTCAGTAATACCTTAATTTAGTACACAAAAAAAGCGAGCTATTCATTATGAATAGCTCGCTTTTTTAATGCTTGAAATAACTTATGTGATTATTATTAAACCGCTGTTGGTTTAACTTTATGCTTAGAGTGCACAATAGCTAAAACAATTAAGCCAATCACTGTTACTACAGCACCAATAGGTTTACCTAAATCACTTGATAAGTTAAGACCAATTGCGGCAGTACCAATATAAGAAACCGTTACCGCAGTTGCTATAACAGCAGGAACACTCGCAATCCAATGGAATGTACCACGGTCAAACAAGTACTTAGTGGCAAGCCATAATACGCTTGTAGAAAGCAGCATGTTTGAAAATGCAAAGTAGCGCCAAATTAATGAAAAATCGAGTTTCGTCATAAAGTAAGCAATAGTAAGTATAGGTACAGCCACTAATAAGCGATTACGTAAACTTTGCGGAATATTAAACGCATCAACAACTGTTAAACGTAATGAGCGGAACGCTGTATCACCAGAAGTAATTGGGAAAACGGCTACTGCAATAATTGCCATTATACCGCCAAATACACCTAAGTAACTGTTAGCTACATGGTTAACAACTAAACCTGGACCACCTTGATCAAGCAATGCTTTTAAGCCAGCGTAACCATCTGGGAACGCTGCAATACCTGCAAGTGCCCATACACAACCTACAATACCTTCACACATCATAGCGCCGTAGTAAACTGGACGTACGTATTTTTCGTTAGTTAAACAGCGCGCAATAATTGGCGCTTGAGTAGAGTGAAAACCACTAATAGCACCACAGGTAATTGTTATAAATAACAATGGCCATGTTGGTAATCCATCTGGGTTTGGCTCTAAAAAGTCATGTGCGTGATCAGCTTCAAAGTAAGCTAAAAAGTCACTTGGTACCGGTAAGTGCGGCGCATTAATTAGTAATGAAATAGCAATTGCCACTGTCATTACAATCATTAGCGCACCAAAAATTGGGTAAAACTTCGTGATAATTTTATCAATTGGTAGCAAGGTAGCTAAAAAGTAATACGCTAAAATAGCGAGTACCCAAAAGGTATTATTTGCCAGTATTGTACCTTCAAAAAAATCAAGGTTACTTAGCAAACCTGCAGGGCTCATAATAAATACTACACCTACAAAAAACAGTAGCATGGCAGTAAATACAAGCATAAAGCCTTTAAATACGACGTTGTAATAATGGCCTGCGATTTCTGGTAGGCTTTTACCGTCTTCTTTTATACTCATTACACCTGAGAAGAAGTCGTGTACAGCGCCACCTAAAACATTACCAAGTACAATCCATACTAGTGCAACTGGTCCGTATAAAGCACCTAAAATTGGGCCAAATATTGGACCTACGCCAGCAATGTTTAAAAACTGAATTAAAAATGCTCGTACAGGGTGAATAGCTACGTAATCAACACCTTCGCTAAAGCGTTTTTGTGGTGTGTCAGCAGTTGAATCCAAACCGGCTTGTTTTTCAACAAATGGGCTGTAAAACTTATAGCCCAGTATTAAAATAGTGAGGCAGATAAAAAAGATGATCATAAAGCACGTTTCTCTTTTTGTATTTTAGTTATAGAGCGCATTGTGTGTCGCCCCGCCTTTTCAATCCGTGAATAATCGACGAACAATAACAAAGCTTCAACCCTCAAACAATAAGACGTTTAGCTAATACAATAATCGATATAAGCCACTATTTACGCAACCTGCACACTAAACGTTCCACATTGAATGTTTATTACACACGTCTTATTTTGGGCACAAAAAAAGCGGTTAAACTTTTACGTTATAACCGCTTTCACACACAATGTTTTTTTAAAGTGGGTTCATAAACTCACTAATTTGTTGATGCGTTAAAGTAGGTGTTGCGCCAGAACTTTCGGCGACCATTGCTCCAACGGCACATGCAAAGTCAACGGCATATTGCGCGTCGTCGTTGCTACAAAGCTGATAAATTAACGAACCTAAAAACGAATCCCCTGCGCCAACAGTGTCAATTACGCTAATTAAATAACCTGAATTATAAAAATTCTCGCCTTTGATTGTTAATAAAGCACCGTGGCTACCTTTGGTTACACATAAGTAATCGGTATTTGTTTGCTGTGCTATAAACGCTAAATTTTGTTCAAGCGAATGAAACTTACAACCCATCGCTTTTGCTATTTCGTATAGCTCTTCATCGTTTAATTTAATAAAGTCTGCTTTATTCATTAAATCTACAAGTGTTTCTAGCTTGTAATGCGGTGCACGTAGGTTTACGTCAAACACTTTGAAGTTTGCTACATCAACTAATTGATTTAACGTTGCTAAAGACGCTTCGCTTCGCCCAATTAAGCTGCCAAATACAAATACATCACTACTTTTGACTTTACTAAGTAACTCATCAGTAAGCGCTATATTATCCCACGCAGTGTCTGCCACTATTTCATAACTTGCTGAGCCACCACTGTCGAGTGTTACCTCAACCGTGCTAGTTTTTTTGTCACTATTAATAGCAATGTATTCGCAGCTTACGCCTTTGCTAGTAATTTCGCCTAGTAACTCAGCGCCTAACTCGTCGTTACCAACAGCGCTGATCATGTCGGCTTTAATGCCTAGTGAGTTGATACGCACACACATATTAAGTGGCGCGCCACCTAAGCGTTTACCTGAATCAAAACAATCCCACAGCACTTCGCCAAAGCAGCTAACACTTACGTTTTCGCCTGATTTATGATTAATTAAAATGCTCATAATTAGTTACTCTTTTGATCAAGTACAGCCTGCATAATGGCTTTAATTTTACTATTAGGTGCATACAACGCAGCAATCGACTTTTTATATTCAGCAGTAAACGTTTCGTTATGCTCAAGCTTACCAAACAAGCTCGTTAACTTTAAAAATGCAGACGGGCTAGTTTGAGTCTCTTGCGCGTAAGAATTAAGCTCTTTGTGCATCGCATCTTGAATTTCAAGTTGCTCGCCGTTTTCACTTAAACCCTTATCGCTGTATAAGCACCAAGTAGCAATAACAAGCGTTGCCAGTGATACATCGCGACCTTGTACTAGGTTTTCGTTAATTGTAGCAATTAAAAACTTAGGCAGTTTAGCTGAGCTTTCACTACAGATACGCGCTAGGCTGTCTTTAATATTAGGATTAGCAAAACGCTCTATTAACGTATCTTTGTAGCTTTCAAGGTCAATACCTTCAAGTGGTTCAAGATTTGGCGTTACTTCTTTATCCATAAAAGCACGCAGGTATGTGGCAAATAATTCATCAGATACCGTTTCGTCTATAGTGCCATAGCCATGGATTGAACCTAATAAACCAAGTACAGAATGCCCTGCATTAAGTAAGCGTATTTTCATGGTTTCATAAGGCGTTACATCAGTAACAAACTGTGCACCAACAACGTCCCAATTTGGGCGAGAGTCACTAAATGTGTCCTCTATTACCCATTGTGTAAACGACTCACAGGTAATTGGCCACTCGTCGCTAACACCATATGCATCAACCACATAATCAATATCACTCTTTTTAGATACCGGTGTAATACGGTCAACCATCGCATTTGGAAACGATACGTTTTGCTCAATCCACTCACTTAGGTCTTTGTCTTGCTCTGTAGCAAAGGCTAAAAGCATTTTACGTGTTACGTTACCGTTGTGCTGAATGTTATCGCACGACTGCACTGTAAATGCGCCTAAGCCTTGCTCTTTACGCAGTTTTAACGCAGCCGTAATGTAACCAAACGCTGTAATTGGGTCGTTCGGGTTATTAATGTCGTTAATAATATCTGGATTACTGTAATCAAACTCGCCCGTTGCAGGGTTAAAGTTGTAGCCGCCTTCGGTAATAGTAAGCGACACAATTTTAGTATCGCTGTGCGCTAACTTATTAATTACCGCTTGTTTGTCCTCTGGAGCAAACAAAAAGTCGATCATTGAGCCAATTACTTTGTTATCTATTTTACCGTCTGGGTGTCTAACAGTAAGCGTATAAAGGTAATCTTGCTGCTTTAAAATATCACGCAGACCACGGTTACCCTCTAAAAGGCCAACACCACATATGCCCCATTGCTCAGAGCCTGGGGTTTTTAAAAGCTCGTTAACATATACCGCTTGATGAGCACGATGAAAACCGCCCACGCCAATATGAACAATACCGGCTTTAACTGCGCTACGGTCGTAGGTTGGTGTATCAACATGGCTTGGTAATTGAGCCAAGCTTTGTTGGTTTAGCCCTGTAACTAGAGCGTCAGTGTGTTGATGTTGCGTCATGGTGCGACCTTACTAAACAAAAATAAAATATAAATTACGATACTGTATTACGATAAGTAATTACGATGCTGTATTGAGTACTTTATGGCGTTTTAACGACCAGTACGCAGTAACAAAATAAATAACAGTACAAATAAAACAGGCTATTTCGAATTGCGATTTATTAGCGCTGTACATACTCATAGTTTCACTGAAAAACATCACCTGGCTGGCAAATATAAAAATAATAACCAGTGAAACCGTAGAAACCGCATTAAGTACTTTGGTAAATACAGAGCTGTCAATTACTGGCTTTGGAATGTCTTTAGCTTCAGCAGCTTGATATTCTTTAATATCACGTTGCTCTTGCTCTTCTGCTTCAATCTCTTGTGTGTAATCTTCACCGGCGCCGTATTTTTTAGCTAAAAGCGTATAAATAACGATTGTGAAAATCCACGTAGGAATAAACAAGTAGTAAAACGACATTACATCAATAGCATTTAAACCAAAGCCAAACACAAGCGCTAACGCCCAAGATGCTATAGCCGGTACGCTGCGGGTAATGTTTTTATATTTAGCCCAGTAACGTGTTAGGCCAATTTTAGGAAATAACACATGTTCAGCAAACACAATGCCGCCTACTGGCACAACTAATAAGCCTGCGTAGGTAAGTAGCGGAAGCATTTGTGAAAATACAAACGGGAAACACGCAATAATCACGGTTACAACACCTACAATAGCGGTTGTGCGTTCACGTGATTGATTAACAAATATAGATTGTGCTGCAAGACCTGCACGGTAAAGGTTTGCGTTAGCTGTAGTCCAACCGGCAATAATTACAATAACAAAGCCAGTCCAACCTAATGCATGGTATGCAACATCGCCCGGATCAAGTGATGAAATAGTTGTTTTAAGTAATACCGCAACACCTGCGCCCATAATACCGGCAGAGATCCACGCTAAGTAATGACCAAAAAACATGCCCACGCCAGAAAACAAGCCATAGCTTTTGCGTTTAGCAAATCTAAAAATAGCCATGTCGATTAAACCAAAGTGAGTAATTGAGTTAGCAGCCCATGCAAAGCCAATCACTTCTAATAGGCCAATGCCTTTTTCACCATCGGCATTGGTGCCCGTCCATATGGAGGAGTCGCCTATGGTCATAAAGTCGCTAAAGCTAGTTAAAGAGGTAGAACCTAATACGTGATTTGAAAGCTCAGGGAATAACGCGAACGAACCTGCAATAAATATAACAAATAGCCACGGCGCGCACAGTTTCGAAAAGTCAGCAACCGTAGAAAAGCCATACATCGCAACAAACACAACAATAGAGCCAACAGCTAAAACAATGGCTACAAACCAAAAGCTATTTGGATACCAATCAAGTTGCGCAGGTATATCAAACAAAAACCGCACGGCGGTGGAGGATACCGTGATCATGGCGGCCGATATAACACTAAAAATAACCACGTTAGCCCAGTTATAGAGCTTGGTCATTGAGTTACCAGCGATTTTGTTTAAGTAGTTATATAAACTTAAGCGGGTTTCTACTGCAATGGGTGCAGTAATCAGCCACCAAGAACACATTGCTAACAGGTTACCTATTAATAAACCCAGTAGAATGTCGATGGTTGAAGCGCCTAATGCAACAAACGTTGCACCAATAACAAATTCAGTAGCCGCAACATGTTCGCCGGCGTATAGCCCTGCAAAATGCTTCCAGCCGTGAAGCTTATTATTAGCAACAGGAAGTTGCTCTTCGTTTACATCTTTAAATGTTTGTGTGTGTGGACTCGTTGCCATGGTATTTCCTATTGTTAACAGCAAAGTACTTAATACCTAAATACTTCGCCTTTTATAATTTGGCTTATAAACGCATGATGTTTTGCCATGTTTTGTTTTATTTTTAGTAAAGCAAAACCATCTACATTTATATTTTGCGTTTGCTTGCCTGTCAGTGTGTAAGGCGAGCAAATCGCGTTTAAAACTTTGTTTATTTAAAAAGCTGCGTGTTTACTGCTTTTTAAGTGCAGGGTATGCACTAAAAAAATCTTGCCAATGCGTTAAATGATCAACATTTGGGTAAGCACTGTGTACATGATTAACAGAGCCTTGCATATGTTGCCCACCGCTGTAATGCAGTACTTGCATGTTGGCGTCAATTCCTGCATTTACGCCGGCTTTACTGTCTTCAATCACTAAACAATGCTCTGGCTTTACACCCATTTGTTTAGCTGCATGTAAAAATAAATCGGGTGCTGGTTTGCCACGCTTAACTTCGCTGCTGGTAAAAACCGTATCGCTAAAGTACTTACTTAAACTCACTACGCTCAACGCTTTTGCGGTGCGTGCTGGGCTGCTGCTAGTAGCTATACAAATAGGCACAGCTAAATTGTTAAGTACGTCTTTTATACCGTCAGTCGTGGTTAGCCCTGTTTCAAATTCGTTTAACAGTGCTTCGCGGTAGTCACCTTCAAAGCTTTCAGGAAGAGTGACATTAAATGCATCCGCTATTTTTTGGCTTACTGTTTTAAAATTGCAGCCTAAAAAGTGTTGCTGTACATAAGCACGGTCAATATCAACGCCTTTTTCAACAAGCATATTAATGAGTACTTGTGCGCTTAAAATTTCGCTATCAATAACAACGCCATCACAATCAAATATCACTAGCTCAATGTTAGTATTCATCTTGTCACCTTATTAAAACTGTTTGGTTTAGCTAATTTAAGTATAACGAGTTAAGCGCGATTAATATTGTGCAGCTTTTTAGTGCAACTCAATAATGAGCATAAGCCCACCGATTGAGCATATTCCCTTTATTGCACGAATATGTCAACACACTGTAAGTATAAAACGCACCAGCTTGGTGAAAATACACTCAGATAAAACTAAAAACCTTTGTATTTAATCAACTTTATAAAAGCATATTGCGACCAAGGTCGTAGTAAAAAAATTCCGTTAACGTAAAAAGTGCTCCTGTTAATTTATTTCATCTATTTTACAAATCACATCAATCTAATTAATCAGTTTTACCGAAGTCAATAAAATCAATACTATCGTTAACAGATTAACAGCCTGCACCACTGCCGGCACTTTTAAATAGATGAGGTCGACAATGAATACTCAAATAAACAAAACAAAATTAACACTAACTGCACTGGCACTTGCAATAGCATTACCGGCAAGCGCAGCAACAACACTTACTAAAGATAACGGCGCAGCTGTTGGTGACAACCAAAATTCAATTACTGCGGGCGAACGTGGCAGTGTATTACTAGAGGACGTGCAACTAATTCAAAAACTGCAACGCTTTGCACGTGAGCGTATTCCTGAGCGTGTTGTGCATGCTCGTGGTACTGGCGCACACGGTGTGTTTGTAGCATCAAAAGAGCTAGACGATTTAACAATTGCAGCACCGTTTGCACAAGCTGGTAAAGAAACAGACGTATTTGTTCGCTTTTCATCAGTAATTCACTCAAAAGGTAGCCCAGAAACACTGCGTGACCCACGTGGCTTTGCAACTAAGTTTTACACAGACCAAGGTAACTGGGATTTAGTAGGTAATAACTTACCTGTGTTCTTTATTCGTGATGCGATTAAATTTCCAGACATGGTTCACTCTTTAAAACCATCTCCGGTTGATAACATTCAAGATCCTAACCGTGTATTTGACTTTTTCTCGCACGAACCAGGTTCTACACAAATGCTAACGTGGGTTTACAGCGACTACGGTACACCAGCAAGTCTTCGTAAAATGGACGGTTGGGGTGTACATGCATACAAAATGATTAATAAATCGGGTGATGTTAAATACGTTAAGTTTCATTGGGTAAGTCAACAAGGTATTGATAACCTTGACGCAAAAGAAGTGGCAAAAGTACAAAGCCAAAACTTTCAGCATTTAACACAAGATTTATACACTGAAATAAACAGAGGCAATTTCCCTAAATGGGATCTGTACATTAAAACGCTTGATCCATCGCAGCTTGATGACTTTGATTACAACCCGTTAGATGCAACAAAAATGTGGTTAGACATTAAAGAAACTAAAGTAGGAACAATGACCTTAAACCGTATGCCAACTAACTTCTTCCAATCTACAGAACAAGTAGCAATGGCACCGGCAAACATTATTCCAGGTATTGAGCCATCAGAAGACCGCTTATTACAAGGTCGTATGTTTTCTTACGCTGATACACAAATGTACCGCCTAGGTGCTAACCACCAGCAATTGCCAATTAACCGTGCAAAAGTTGAAGTGGTTAACTACAACCAAGACGGTGCAATGAACTACGGGAACACAACAAGCAATGTGAACTACCAGCCAAGCCAAGAAAACGTAGCTGAAAACCCAATTGCACGTAGAAGTAACACAGAGCTTAAAGGCTTTGTACAACAAGCCGCGATTAAAAAGCAGCAAAACTTCGCGCAAGCAGGTGTTATATACCGTGGTTTTAGCAAACAAGAACGTACAAACCTAATTAATAACCTAGCAGGCGATTTAGGCAAAGTGCAAAACAGCAGTGTTAAACACAAAATGCTTAGCCACTTTTACAAAGCAGACAGTGAGTACGGTACACGCTTAACTAAAGCTGTAAACGGCGATATTAAAATGGTTAAACAACTAGCAGCTAACTTGTAAGTAGCTAGTTGTAATTAACTAGCTGTAAGTAATCAGTTGTAAAAATTAGTCCCAACTAAGCAGCTATACAAACAACCACAATAATGAGGAAGGGATAACCCCCTTCCTCTTTTTATAAGAGACAATTGTTATGCGTAATTTATTAATTATAGTCGCTCTACTACTGAGCTTTACCAGTAGCGTTTACGCTCAAAATACCCCAAGTACACAAACACCCAGTACGCAAGTTGAAAGCCAACATTCTGCAAAAACTCAATACCAAAGCTTATTTGCTTATTACTTTGCCGCAGCACGTACCAACGACACCGCTGTAATAGAGCAATTTGTAGATGCTGGTATCCCTATCGACAGCTACAACAATAAAGGTTACACCGCGTTAATGATTGCCACTTATCACGGTAATAAAAACACAGTTAATACGCTATTGCACTTAGGCGCTAATGCCTGTTTAGAAGATAACCGTGGTAACACAGCGCTAATGGCCGCTATTTTTAGAGGTGAATTTAGTATCGCTAAAACACTTGTTAGCCTTGATTGCGACAATGCGCATCAAAACAAAGCAGGTCAAACAGCCGAGCAATTTGCACAAACATTTGGTCAACAAAAAGTTATAGAGTTACTAGCGCAGGTAAATAATGCAAAATAATCCGCACACAACAAAAAGCCCTAAAATAATAGGGCTTTTGATTTACTAAATATATGTTCAAATTAAACGTACTTACTCTAAAAACAGTGTGTTTATTAAGCTTTCTTGTTCTTTTCCAGCTTCATGTTTTAATGCTCGTATAAAATCCATAGAATTAGCGGGACTGTTTGGATAACCATGATTTTTCCAAACCAACTTGAGCGCATTAATAATGGGTTCATCCCCAATAGCAGCGCGTAGCTTAGCAAAGACAATGGTTGCTCGCGAATATTGATCAAAGCTTTGTGTAGCATCAACTAAGGCTGATCGCTCCTTTATGTTCATCAGCATACTTTGCTCATAGCGTGTTGTTTCATACTCAACCAGCGCTTGCATTGTTGCTTTCCCATAACGCTGCTCTATAACAACAAGCTCAATATACTTTGCCATAGACTCCACTAAAAAAGCGCTATCTGAAAATACCCCATTACCAATATCATGGCCAAACCATTGATGCGCGGTTTCATGAACTGCACGGCGATAGCGTTGATCAAAGCCTGCATTAGCGCTTGGCTTTGATCTAAAACCAACACTGTCTTCAATAAGTATAAGTTGCGGCAATGCATAACCTGTAGCACCAACACTAGGCGAGCCTATTAAACTCAATTGTTTTGCTCTATAAGGGCTTATATTATTAAGCCATTTTATTGTATCGCCCATTGCGCTGAGGTTTACAGCTATAGACACCGCTCGTGCTGGCTCGTTTTTATCTTTAGCAAACACGTTTAATATCACGCCATTTTGCTGTTTGGTAACAGGGGAATAAGGCACCGTCACCCAAGCTGGGATAGCATTTATGGGTGTACGAGTCTCAAAATGAAATATTTCGCGGTCATCTTTGCTGGTACGTGATATTTCCTCTCCTTGGGTTATAACCTGATAACCCCTTGTTGTACTCACTTTACTCGACATAGTAAGCCACTGGTAATGAGTACTTGCTTTCGCCGTTTTAGCAAATAGCTTCGTGGGTCTAATCACCGACTTCACTTTAAGTGTGTGTTGCTGACGAAGTATAGGATCGGTTAATTCATAATTATCTTGATAGCCAACAGTCGGCAATAAAGGCACTGATCGTATATAGCTAAATTCAGGGGTTATTATCTGATGGCCTCTTACTGGCCAAAGCTTAGCTTGATGAACATCAAACCGTGTAACTAGTTTACGTATTTCTCCTGGCTGCATTTCATTCTCAAACTTAAACACAGCTTGATTAAGCAAGGGAAAGCTTTTAGCCCTTTGCGCGCCATAGATTTCAATATCAGCCCATTTATAAAAACCAGAGCGCCCAACCAATATCTCTTTAATAGGGGCTTGATGGGTGTTTTTTAAGGTATATATTAAGGAAAAATGAGCTTGCTGCTGATGCGGGTAAAAGTCTACATTAGCATCAATGTGCATAATGCTTGGCTGTGCTACATTGCGCCATTGTGAGAATGCTTTTTCGTATTGTGCTTTAAATGCCTCGCGTTTATGCGAGTTGGTTAAAGGCTTCTCCTCAACCAGTCTTAAATGTAATTGAGTAAATAGCGCCACAGTGATAAGTAAAGGTATAAGTAACCAAAAATGTTTAACCCCCATTACTCTTTGGCTCAACCCGGCACCTCGGTGATTAAAAATCCCCGTAATTATAACTAAACTTATACACGCCACTAACCAAACTGATATATAAGGCCAATAACTACTTATACTTGCACGATAACCCCAAAAGTTATCAGGTGCCTGCAAAGGCGTCCAACCAACACTCCACAATGTATGCGTAAGACCAAGATAAGTCATTATCGGTGTAAATTTGATCAGTAAAATAACAGCAATTAGCAAACCCGCAATAAGCTGCGAACGACACAAATTAAATACACACAAAAATACACACGCAATAATGGCAAGCACAATTGCCATCAAAAATAAAATGGTTAAATGTACTTCAAATTGATATGCACTGTGTAAAAACCACTGAGCTGCACTTACCCCTAATAAGCTCATTGTTAAAAAAACCAATATCATAGTACCTAGGACCAGTAACTGACTGTTTAAAAAGTAATATGTTTTGAGCGGTGTGGCAGCGATCAGCTCAGCTATATTATAGTATTTAGCAAAGCAGCTTACTTGCCAGCTCCACAAAGCCATTAATAAAGTGCCAAACAACAATTGCATATCAAATGCATAATAGCTAATCGCATCAAGGCTTGTGGTGCTCATAACACTCATTGGTTCAACATAACTAGACGACGAGGCAACACTATTAAAAACCATCACCGGCCAAACAAAAATAATCAGTAAAGTAACAGGGTGTGAAACCAAATTAACCAGCGTAATTTTGTATAAACTGGCCATCATCAAAAATGGTTTTTGCGTGACTCTCGCTGTTTTATATTCAGCGGGTTTTAACGTGTTGTAACGAATGTATTCGTTAGTATTTTTACCATTTTCACTCTTTAATAATGTGTTTTTTTTATTGTTACTAAAAGTAATATAAAAAATACCAACAGTAAGCATACTCACAACAACGCGATTAATAGCAAATGAAGCCCCTAATGAATTGGTTAAACTGTTTATTACGGCTGTGTATGCAAAAGGGTCAAGCCAAACAAATAATGTATAAAATCGATTGCTTATAATACTACTTCCAGCAAGTATTGGATTTCCGGTAATACTTGCAAGCATTATGTAGCCTATCCACAACACCGCAAAAACAACATAATTGGGTAATGAATTAGCTGATTTATGGCAAACAAAAAAGGCAACAACAACTAAAAAGCAGCTATTTGGTAACAACACTAAAAAGCTATTAAATACAGTAAAAGAAACCATATTTGGTATATAGCCCAATTGCCTTACTTGCATGTATATCATTACTAAATCACTGATTAAACTAATAATAAAAACCAAGCAAATCAGTAAGCATACTCTTGCTAAACTGCGCTTAAATAAGCTAGTTTGCGTAGCATAAATAAGCTCCTGCATTGACGCGTGCTGATCTCGTAAAAATATAACGGGCGCCAATACTCCTACAAGCACAGGTAACTGCATCATTTGTAGCATTGTAATATTTAACTTAAATTGTTTTAACGAATTAACTTCAACTGCTGCAAGCCCAGAGGACAACATAACCGCAAATACCAAAGGGATAATAATGCACAGCCAAACAAGTGGTTGGCGCACTGCATATCGCCACTCATTAAAAATTAACATGTTTGACTTCCTTCATTGAGTGCAAAAAAGTACTTGTCTTGAAGCGTAGCGGGCGAGTTTATTGCATTTTGTGCAGGCGCTGTGTCTGCATACACACGAAATGACGCTCTACCATAGCGATGGCTCTTACTTAATACATGCTGATTTGGTATGCCCGTAGGTAAACTTTCGAGCTGCCAAATCTTACCTTCTAAAGGAACTAGTAACTCTTTTACGTCACCGCTTTGTATGAGTGTTCCTTGATCTATAATGGCCACGTAGTGACATAAATTTTCTACATCTTCAACAATATGGGTCGATAACAATATCAACCTATTTTGACTAATACTAACGAGTAAATTATTTAAACTTTCTCGTTCCACAGGATCAAGCCCAGCAGTGGGTTCATCCATAATAATTAGTTTTGGGTTACCTAACAAAGCCTGAGCCACGCCAAAACGCTGCTTCATTCCTCCCGAAAAATTAACGACCTTTTTATTAGCAAACTGAGTCAAATTGGTTAGTTCAAGTAAACTATTAATTTGGTTTTTGCGTGCATTACCATCTATGCCTTTTAATACGGCAATATGCTCAAGTAACGCCCGGCAACTCATATTGGGATACACGCCAAAATATTGTGGTAAATAACCTAGCTGCGATCTAAGCGCATCTGGTTGGCTAATCACATCAAGGCCATTAAAATTAATATGTCCGGAGTCGGCATTTTGTAAACACGCGAGTGTGCGCATAAGTGTTGATTTACCCGCCCCATTAGGGCCAAGTAGACCGACCATACCGGCGGGTAGAGTGATCGTCACATCATTCAAAGCCTGCGTACCATCTGCGTATTTTTTGTTGATATTTTTCAGTGTAAGCATTAGTTTCATCCTTAATTGGTATAGCACCAGCTTAAGAAAGCAAGTCAATACAAGCGAGAAAATAATGGTTAACGTATTGAAATAAATGATGAACATAAAAAAGTAACGTTGGTCATTTAAATATGACCTTTCATCATTTAAATAAACGGCCTAGTATGCTTAAAACGGTTACTAACCCTATGAAATAAAATAATTATTTTAAAAATAAATTATGATTGAAACAATTTTATGGATAAACTAGCGCGCTCAGCGTAGTGAATTGTGCAAAGGTAATGTTTAAAATAAAAAGACAATTTTATCTAAGCATATCTGCTCAGAAACTATAATAAAAACGGAGTCACATATGCAGCAAGCCAATACACCAATATGGCAACGCTTTAGCATTACCCAGCTAATAATTTTTTTACCGCTAATAGCCGCTATTATGCTCGACTCTCATATACGCTTTTTGTCATCACATATGGATTCAACGAGCCAATATCTGGCTATTAATATTCAACTTTTTTTACAGTGTATTCCCTTTTTTATTGCCCATGCGTTTGCATATCGTTTATTACTTACACCCGCAATCATAGTTTGGCTGTTAGGCTTTTTAGCCTATCCATCTCTCTTGCTAGTATTTAATAACCAACTTCTTAACTTTTCGCAATGGCAATACCTTGATGCACAATGTTGGACACTGTGCGCATCTGCAAGTGGTATATGGCTTATTACTAAACGCACTAATAAAAATAACAATGTGTTGAGTAATAAATGGCTTAAATCCTTGTTTTCACTTGATACTGTCGTGTTTATAGTACTTTTAGGTTGGGCAATAGTTACATCAAGCATACTCAATACGCACACTGATCCTATGTTAAATCAGCCTATTGAGCCTGTTATTGACGTTTATAAAGTATTCACACAGTTTGATACTTTTTTGGGTTACCTTTGGCAAATTACTGTTTGTGCCGGATTAGTATATGGAGTGTATTTATTAAATAGATATTTATTAATACGCTACGTATTAACCTATCATGGCGTATTAATATTTTTGTTTGCAAGTTTAATAAGCCTCGTTGTACTTACACCTATATTAACATCGTGCTTGCTACTGTTACCTATTAACGATTTACCCTCAGGCATTGCTAACTTAACACCAGGCGGTAATGATAATATTTTCAGCCCTGAAAATTATCAGTTTGTATTCTTATTTTTGGCTATAAGCACACCGATTATTTTAGCGTTTGAACGACAGCAACAACACGTTCAAATTAGCAACATTGCCCAGCAACAAACAAAAACAGAGCTAAAGCTACTTCAACAGCAAATTAACCCTCATTTTTTATTTAATACATTAAACAACCTTTACGCACTAACATTAAAAAAAGCAGATAATGCACCAGATCTTGTTATGCAATTAGCTAACTTACTGCGTTACAGTGTTTATGAAGGCCAAAAAGCACAGGTGAGTTTAGAAAAAGAAATTAATTAATTAAAAGGTTTTATTGCATTGCAGCATTTACGAAGTGCTGAGCGCTGCAACTTTGATGTGCAATGGCCTGAATATCAACAACACTATTTAATTTCGCCACTACTGTTAATAATGATTTTAGAAAACGCGATAAAGCATGGTGTAGAACCCACGTCACAAAAAGTAACGGTTGTGTTTAAAATCACCATGGCCGATAACATACTAACGCTATTTTCCTCTAACCCTATTCTACCTAATAACAATTCAGAGCATGGGGTGGGACTTAACAATTTACGCCGTAGGCTGACTCTTTTATATCCAAATAAGTACACATTAATTATTAATGAAAATAAAAATCTTTGGCAAACCACACTTAAATTGGAGCTGCCTGCATGTTAAACACAATAATTGTTGATGACGAGCCGCTCGCGCATGACGTTATACTTCATCATTTAAGTGCACATAAAGACATTAATATAAGCGGACAATACCTTAACGCTAAAGATGCATTATGTGCTTTAGCCACATCATCTATTGATTTGTTATTTTTAGACATAAACATGCCCGAACTATCAGGCATTGCATTACTCAAAGTGCTCGCGAATCGACCACAAGTGATTATTATTAGTGCGTATCAAGAATATGCTTTAGCCGGTTTTGAACTTGACGTAACTGACTACCTACTAAAACCAGTCTCTGCGCAACGCCTTGAACAAGCACTCAATAAAGTACGGAAAAAAAGAAAACACATAACGCTAAATCCCAAGGCACCTCTGACTATTACGCTTAAAATCGATCGTGAAAAACATAAAATTCAATTAAGCGACATAGACATGTTTGAAGCGTATGGAAATTATGTAAAAGTATGGCAAGGTGAAAAAGCATTACTTGCAAGCTGCACTCTCAAATACATATTGCAAGAGCTTGATACTTCATTTATTCAAGTCCACAAATCTTACGCTATTAACCAACACAAAGTGGTTGCGTTAAGTAATGAAAGCGTTCAACTAGCATCAGGCGTGTCAGTAAAAATTGGCAAGTCATTTAAACAACAAGTGCGCGACATTATTTAACCTGAGATCTTATTTTATGTTTACCTAAAACATAACTTTAAGCTCCCCCTATCAGCGACTCTAAACTTTAGCACTTAACCTTTGCGGCTTTTCTCGCGTTACAAAGTAGCAAATTAGCGAGCCCACTGTTACCAGTACAACCCCTTGCCAAAACGAAGCACTCAGCGTAATAGATAAATACAGCGCTGAAATAATAGTAGAAAACACCGGTGTAAAGTACGAAAGCGTACCCAACAGCATTAAGTTACCGCCAATAATAGCTTGATTCCACAGTGCATAACCGCTCCCCACGACTACACCAGCTAATAATAACGTCATGCTTGAGCCCAGTGAAAACGTTAATGGCGCTTCATTACTAAAACCATATTGCGCCCACAAACTCATTGCCGTAACAGTAAAAAATAACGTAATGGCATTTTTACCATTACTCAGCTTTTGCGTAACTACGCAATAAATAGCCCATATAAACGCTGCAGCTAATGCCATTAAATAAGTAGCAGGATTATCAGCAAAGTTAGTAACAAGCGTATCGACCGACATTTCTTGATCGCCCGTAATACACCAAGCAACGCCTAAAAAAGCAATAATCATGCTTGGGTAAACCCAGTAACTTACTTTTTTGCGCCCAATAATAATAGAGAGCAATATTGTTAGCGTGGGCCATAAATAATTAATAACCGCCATTTCCATTGCCTGATGACGACTATTTGCCATACCAATAGAAAGCGCCAAACAAATTTCGTACGATACAAATAATAAAGTACCTACTACCAAGTAGCGTTTCGAAAAACTACTAAACTTGGGCACTCCCATAACCAAAATTAAAAATATCGCACTGACAGAATACATAGCCGCAGCACCACCAATGGGGCTAAACAACTCAGAAATATCCCGTAGTAATGCAACTAAGCAACTCCACAGTAATATTGCAGCGACTCCATATAGTGTATATTTATTTTTGCTTATAAAATCCATTTGCCAATCCAAAAGTACTACTCGTAAATTTGAAACTAAACTAACAGTAATTATTTAATTAAACAATTAAAGTTAATAGCTTAAACCTCTCGCCTGTTTTTAACATTCACCCTTTTTAGTAATTGACCTTTTGGTCAGTAAAGCTACAATCAATCAATACGTTAAACACGCAAACTCAACAATGACCACACAAATAAAACCAAATAAAAAAGAAGTGACACGCGAGAAAAACCAAAAACTAATTTTAGATGCCGCCGAGCAATTGTTTTCGCAACTAGGTTACGACGGAGCAAGTATGAGCATGGTTGCTAAAGAAGCGCAGGTGCCAAAAGCTAATATTTTGTATTACTTTAAAAGTAAGGATGGTCTGTACGAGTCTGTGATCGACCGCATAATAGCTAATTGGAACTTAGGGCTCGATAACGTCACAATTAACGACGATCCAGCTACCGTGCTTTATAACTATATTAAAAGCAAAGTAATACTGGCCGTAAATCAGCCAATGCAATCTCGCTTATTTGCTAGTGAAATACTGCGCGGTGCCCCTTATTTACAAAACTACTTTAGAACCAATACCCGCCCTTGGGTTAAACAAAAGGTTGATGTACTTCAAGCATGGATGGACGCAGATAAAATGGATAAGGTTGATCCCTACCATTTGCTTTTTACTATTTGGTCTACCACGCAATATTACGCCGACTTTCAGGCTGAGGTTTTACTCGTAATGAACAAATTAGAGTACGACGAAACCGATGTGGCACAAATTACGCAATCAATTGCCCACATAATTTTAAAAGGTATTGGTCTTAAAATACCTGAGCAAAGTGAGACTTAACCCATGACATCCTTTACTACTCCCGATTTATTTGACGATCATCGCGATAACGTACAAGTAGCAGACAGCGGCCTTTATCACTTTGGTAAAAAAACCACGTTTTATGGCAAAGTAGTTACCGTTACCTGCCCAGAAGACAACTCTTTTGCCGCCGATATATTGCATGAAAATGGTGAAGGTAAAGTATTGGTTATAAACGGTTTTGCGAGCAAACGCTTTGCATTTATAGGCGATATTATGGCTGAGCGTGCCCTAAATAATGGCTGGGAAGGCGTAATAATAAATGGCTGTTGCCGAGATATTGAAATACTCGCCACAATGAACTTACCTGTAATGGCGCTAGGCTCTACACCGCGTAGTACCTTAAAGCGCGGCTTTGGTGATAAAAACCAAGCTGTTACCATGCTTAGCACCACTATTGAACCTAACGATTGGGTTTACGCCGATATTAATGGTTTAATCATCAGTAAAACACCGCTTATTTAGCACTCAAAACCATATAAATAGAGACCAACTTGGTGCACCTACGCACCAAGTTGGTTTGTTTTAGCTCATTTTAATCTCACTATTTTTATAGCCCACATTTACAAATCTCATACAACCCAACAAAACCTGACCAGTTGGACAGGGTTTTAATTTATGGCATTCCTCTTGCTTAGTCTAAGCACTATAAAATCAAAACTACCGATTAAAAAGCACAGCTTTAGCAATTGCATTAAATTAGTGATCTATTATAACGCGAAGAAAATGACGCAGTGAATGCGCTATTTAATCCGATAGAATGAACATGTTTTTAATAAAATTGGTATTTATAATAATAACCAGCCCGCTTTTTAATCACTCTTAACTTAATAAGTAAGTACTTGGTCAGTTTTATAATAATGAGCTGCAAATGAGTGATAAAAAAAACAACAAAGGTATATTTTGCAATCACGGTCCTACCCTGTGGCAAACAAACCACTCTGGGGTGCTTGCAAACAATCGCTTAGCTGTAAAAGATGTATTTGCAGTAAAGGGCGAGCGTAACAGCGCAGGCAACCCACACTGGTTTAAAACAGCTAAACCGGCTCAAAATACGGCAAGCTCGGTTAATAAGCTCATGACCGCTGGTTGTAACTTTATAGGCTTTACCCATACTGACGAACTGGCTTATAGCTTAGAGGGTAATAATATACATTATGGCGCTGCGCAAAATCCTAAATTAAAAGGGCATGCTTGCGGTGGTTCGAGTATGGGGTCTGCTGCATCCGTTGCTGCAAACTTAGCTGATACTGGCTTAGGCACCGACACCGGCGGCTCAATTAGAATACCCGCCAGCTATTGTGGTTTATATGGCATAAGGCCAAGCCATAACGTGATTGAAAAAGACGGCCTAATACCGTTGGCTCCGCCTTTTGATACCATAGGTTGGCTTACCCAAAGCGCCGAGCTATTAAGCGATGTAGGTAATGTACTGCTACCAAATCAAGCTATTAATAACGTTGATACCTTAGTTATTTGCGAGCCGTTATTTGAACTCGTTGACCCTGCTTTACAAGCCCCACTTAAACAATTGCTTGAAAAAACCAAGCCTAATTTTAAGCACCATAAAGAATTTGAACTACCTAACAGCAACTTATTAAATGAACTTGCTGATAGTTTTAGAGTACTGCAAGGGCGAGCAATCGCAAAAACGCATAAAGATTGGCTTCAATTGCCGGGGCAACTTCCCCAGTTTGCTCCAGCAATTGCGGCACGTTTTAATATGGCGCTTGCCCTAACTGATCAAGAAGAACAAGAAGCACTAAAAGTACAAACCCAATGGCAAACACTAATAGCTAAAAACCTAAATACAAACAGCTGTTTATTTTTGCCAACCACCCCCACAACCGCACCTAAATTAGGCGCCGACACAAGCGCCTTACGCATGCAAATTATTACGCTTTCGGCAATTGCAGGACTTAGTGGCTCAGCGCAAGTGCATTTACCGCTGGCTGATTTAGCAAATGATCATCCGTATGGTTTTTCATTAATGATGAGCCACGGTAACGATAAAAGCCTACTTGCTTGCGTTAAGCACCTTGCTGCACACTTTAAACAGGACACACCGGCATGACCACACACAACATTGCATTTACCGCGTCTCATTTTTCGGCCACTGAGGCGGGTATAAATATACTAAAACAAGGCGGTACAGCCACCGAGGCTATGGTAGCCGCTGCCGCTGCTATTAGCGTTGTATATCCACATATGAACTCAATTGGTGGCGATAGCTTTTGGCTTATCGATAACCCAAACCAAAAAACGCCCATCGCTATTGACGCCTGCGGCCGAGCTGCAAGTAATACAAGTGCTTATAACACGCTCACACAAATACCAGAGCGCGGCGGACTAAGCGCATTGACTCAAGCGGGTACAATACGCGGTTGGCAAAAAGCCCTTGAGCTAGATGAACACGCAGCACTGCCACTGTCAAAAATTTTAGCGCCCGCCATTGCACTTGCTCGCGAGGGCTTTACCGTTACAAAAAGCTTGCAAGCAGGCTGCGAAAAGCTAGCTGCTGCAAATAATACCAATGACGCGTTTAAAAGCCTCTATATACCCAATGGTAAGCCCTTGCAAGCAGGTCAGCATTTTAAAAACCCTAAACTTGCAGCAACATTTGAACACTTAGCAAAACAGGGTTTAAACGCATTTTATGAAGGTGCACTTGCTAACTCATTTGCCGCCGACTTAGCAAAAGCAGGTAGCTCAATTACCGTAAGTGATATTGCAAATACTAAAGCCGAGGTCGTTACTGCGCTAAATGCAAACTTATCAGGTATTGATTGCTATAACTTACCCGCACCAACACAAGGCGTGCATTCACTGCAAATAATTGGTGCCGTAAATAAACTAAAACACAAAGCTAAAACCGATGCCGACTGGATGCATTTAATTGTTGAGGCAACCAAACAAAGCTTTACCCATCGCCCTACTCTTTGGGCTGACCCTGAAGTATTAGGAGACGATTATAAAAACGCACTAACCGATAATCGCTTAAGCCAACTTGCTAATAATATTGATATGACCAAAGCCAAAAAATGGCCTTTTAGCGCAGAGCCTGGCGATACCGTGTGGATGGCAGCTAGAGATAAAAACGGCCAATTAGTCAGCTTTATTCAAAGTATTTATTGGGAATTTGGCAGCGGAATATTAATGAGCGAAGGCGGTTTTGTGTGGAATAACCGTGGTTTAAGCTTTAGTTTAAACAATGAAGGTATTGATGCGGATAACAATATTAACGCCCTTGCGCCAAATAAAAAGCCGGCTCATACACTTAACCCAGCAATGGCAAAGTTTAGCGATGGTCGTCGCCTTGCCTACGGCACTATGGGCGGTGAAGGGCAACCACAAACCCAAGCCGCTGTTTTTGCAGGCTACGCATGGCGAAATAAATCAATAAACCAAGCCATTAGCGACCCTCGTTGGTTACTTGGGCGCACATGGGGCGATACGAGTACAAATTTAAAAATTGAAAAAGAGTTAGTTTTTCATATAGAACATGAATTAAATCAACGTGACCACGATTGGGTAAGCGTTGATAATAATAACGAAATGATGGGGCACGCTGGGGCTATTTTAGATACACCTACAAGCCTTGAAGCTGCAACAGATCCTCGTTCAGATGGACGTGCAACAGTAACTACAGCAGGAACACAATGTCAGAAATAATAAATCAATGGCCAATTATAGTAGCCTTAATAGCAACCGGTATTTTTGCCGGTATTTTAGCAGGACTTTTTGGTGTAGGCGGCGGTATTGTTATCGTCCCTGTGCTGTATTTTTTACTGCAAGGTTTTGGCGTAAGCCCAGAGTCGGCAATGATGATAGCCACTGCCACATCACTTGCAACCATAGTACCTACTTCGCTTTCATCTATTCGCTCGCATCATAGCAAAGGAAATATTGACCTTGCGCTAATAAAATACTGGGCACCGTTTATATTAGTTATGGCGGTAGTCGGTAGTATTATTGCTCATACCGTTCGCGGTAACGCATTAGTGCTCATGTTTGCCTGCATTGCTATTTTAGTCAGTTTAAACATGTTATTTAGAGCCGGCGCACCTGCGCTTGTAAAACAACTGCCAGGTAAATTTGGTCAAGGCGTTATGGCAAGTATTGTAGGTGGTTTGTCGGTAATGATTGGCATAGGCGGCGGTACTATTGGCGTACCTATGCTAAACGCATTTAATGTACGCGCCCATGTTGCAGTAGGAACTGCGGCCGTTTTTGGTTTATTGATTGCGCTACCAGGTGTTATTACCTTATTAAGTATTGGCACAACGCCAACCGATGCTCCCCTAGGTACGTGGGGGTTAGTTAACCTCCCTGCCTTTTTTCTTATTATTCCGCTGACTATTTTATTTGCGCCTATTGGCGTAAAAATTGGTAGTAAGCTGGATCAAAAACAACTAAAACGCGCTTTTGCCGTTGTCTTAATGATAACCGGCATTCGCATGCTTATTCAGACTCTGGGAGCCTAAAATATGTTTAATAACACGCAAGTTCAAACCTTAAACCCACCACAGCGTTTATTAATGGGACCAGGTCCAATTAATGCAGATCCTCGTGTTTTACGTGCTATGTCGGCGCAACTTATAGGTCAATACGACCCAGTAATGACCGGTTTTATGAACGAAACCATGGCACGTTACCGCGAAATTTTTAAAACTAAAAACGAATGGACCATGCTAATAGATGGCACATCGCGCGCGGGTATTGAAGCCGTATTATGCTCAATTTTACGCCCAGGCGATAAAGTACTAGTGCCAATTATGGGGCGCTTTGGCCACCTACTTGCTGAAATAGCAGAACGCGTTGGCGCAAAGGTGCACACAATAGAAGTACCGTGGGGCGAAGTGTTTACGCCAGAACAAATAGAAAAAGCCATTGTTGATGTAAAACCCCATGTACTTGCTATGGTACAAGGCGATACATCCACCACCATGAACCAACCTCTTGAGCATATTGGCGATATTTGCCAAAAGCACGATGTACTATTTTACTGCGATGCCACCGCCTCTATTGTGGGCAACGAACTTCCTGCCGATGAATGGAAACTCGATGCACTTTCTGTTGGCCTGCAAAAATGTTTAGGCGGTCCTTCTGGGTCTGCGCCATTAACACTAAGCGACAAATGCGCCGAGTGGATCCAAAAACGTAAAAAGGTAGAAGCAGGTATTCGCACAGCCGATCATATCGACGGCACAGAGCCCTTTGTGCGCTCTAACTATTTTGATTTAGGTATGATCATGAATTACTGGGGAGAGGAGCGCCTCAACCATCATACCGAAGCCACCAGCATGCTGTATTGCGCCTCAGAATGCGCCCGCATAGTCATTGAAGAAGGCGTGGATAACTGCGTAGCGCGCCACAAATTACATGGCGATGCCATGCTAACAGGCATTCAAGCGCTCGGCTTAAATGTATTTGGCGATTTAACACATAAAATGAACAATGTACTGGGTGTTTATATACCCGAGGGCATTAATGCCGATCACGTACGCGGACAAATGCTAACCGATTTTGGAATAGAAATTGGCACTTCGTTTGGGCCACTGCATGGCAAAATTTGGCGTATTGGCACTATGGGCTACAACGCCCGAAAAGATACCGTATTACAAACACTTGCAAGCTTAGACGCTTGCTTGCATGCCAACGGTTACAAAGGCCCTAAAGGCGAAGCCGCCATTGCAGCCCTTGCTCACTATAAATAAACAAGGATTTAGCATGACGATTGTAAGCCCACAACACAGCCCTTTATTAGATAAAGAACTTGCTGATGAATATGCAACACGCGCTTTATCTCGCTGTAAAACTCTCAGCGCACTATCGCAAATGCAAGGCGGTATTCACCGCGTGTACTTATCAAAAGAGCACAAAGAGTGTAACGCTGTTACCGCATCGTGGATGGTTGAGGCGGGCATGCAATCGTGGCAAGACGAAGTGGGCAACCTTTGGGGGCGGCTTAAATCATCAAACCCCCATGCTAAACGTTTAATTATAGGATCGCACCTCGACACAGTTCCAAACGCAGGTGCGTTTGATGGTATTTTAGGTGTACTGCTGGGGATAGAAATTGCAGCGCTTGCATATAAGTTAAAGCTCGACCTGCCCTTTCATTTAGATGTAGTGGGCTTTTGCGATGAAGAAGGCACGCGCTTTGCCACAACTTTAATTGGCTCAAAAGCCCTCGCCAACGAATTTGACCCACAGTGGCTAAACATTGAAGACACAAACGGCATAACTATGCGCCAAGCCATGCTCGACTTTGGCCTAAACCCTAACGACTACGCAAAGGCCGCACTAAACAAAAACGAATTACTAGCTTACTGGGAAACTCATATTGAACAAGGCCCTGTACTCGAATCGGTTAATCAGGCGCTCGGAGTAGTAACGGCTATAGCAGGTGCTAAACGCGCCATGCTTACCCTAACAGGGCAAAGTGGTCATGCGGGTACAACGCCAATGAACTTGAGGCAGGATTCACTAGCAGGCTGCGCCGAACTTACTCTTGCCATAGAGCAGCTAGCAAAAAACGCGAGTAATGGCGAAGTTGCCACCGTAGGGCAAATACAATCTCGCCCCGGTGCTACAAACGTGATTGCAGGTAAAACAACCATAAGCCTAGATGCACGTGCACAAAGCGACACCGATCTCGCTAACTTACTAAGCGCCATACAAAGCAGCGCTCAATCTATAGCAAGCAAACGCAATTTAACGCTTGATTGGCAATGGACTCATGCCGCCGATGCCGTTGCGTGTGATACTCAAATTCAGCATTTGTTTTCAAGCGCATGTAAACTCAATAACCAAGCATCGCCTTCACTTGCTTCAGGCGCTGGGCACGATGCAATGGCAATCGCTCCAATTTGCCCCGTTGGCATGTTATTTATACGCAGCCCTGGCGGTATAAGCCACCACCCTGCAGAAGCCGTTATTAATGAGGATGTTCCTAAAGCACTGAGCGTAATGTACAGCGCGCTTTTGCTTTATGTAAAAGAGTTTGAATAGTTTTGAATAGTTTTGAATTAATAGAGTAAACCAAATAGATTAACTTGGTATATTTAGGGGCTTAAACCTCCTCAAAGTCATTTGGAGGTTGTTACTAATTGCAGGAAAACGCAGGAATACATGTTACTTAAAGCAGCTTTATCGAGCTACCCTTTGCTCTTTCAAGCTAAGGCGTTTATGTGAGCTATATACATGTTGAATATTCGTATCGTTAACTAAATATGCATCCATTTCAGTCGTAATTAGACCCGATAATGGCTTGATTTCAAGAACACCCAACTCACCTAAATTTGCAGATAGTAAAGTATTATTCCTAAAAGCGAACAAAGTTTTGTCAGTATCTCGTAAGTCACCATTTACATATAATTTAGCACCACTAAACCAAGCGTTAATTATTTTAACTTTGATTGACTTAACAGTAAATTCAAAGGATTTTCTCATCAGATCTCCATACCCAGAAAATGTAATTACTATACTTTATGTTCTTATGTGTTTTGCGCACAAACACTTTCGTTTAATACCCGCTTAGTCGATGCAGGGTAATTTTTTAGTGCAGCCAAAGGGCGAATTGGCCGCTGAACCAAATTACCTGAGCAGTTTGGGCACACGTTATTTAACAGCGTTTGAGCACAGCTAGAACAAAACGTGCATTCAAATGAACAAATAAAAGCCTCACTGGACTCTGCAGGTAGATTCTTATCACAACATTCACAATTAGGTCTTAAATCTAGCATTTAGAGCTCCCTTTTATCCACCCAATGCTGAGTAAATATCTATTACCTTTTATAACTTTTGATACCTGATGCTCACTTACATCAGGGCGGAATAGCTTAACCCGCTTTGTTTCAAATATCGGATTACTGCAAATAAACTCACCACCCAAATCTGCTTTTTTAAGCACTATATTCAATCTATAGTGTTTACCAGATGCAACTTTGTCTGTGTGTGGTGCTATTTCACTTCCTTGTGGAAATTTAAGCAAATATGTATCAAATTTAATTGGCCACGTAGCACCACAAATCAACATTTTATCGTAGCCTGACTTTTGCCTGCCTCGCTCCCAACAAAATAATTTACTCAAAAAAAACATACAATCCCTCAAAACAGCTAACAAACAGTAAGTTAACTCGTTTTTTTATTTTTATTGATAAACAAACCATAGCCGAGTTCATATTTTGGTTCAATCCTTTACTGTATTTTACGTGGGATATAAAAGGGCGTTTGAGTGACTTTATTGAGGAACTAAGGGCTTATCTTTCTTAATACATCGCGTTTTGCAGTTTTTCTACATTATGAACAAGACAATACAGTTGCCGCAGCGTAAAGAAACAGCTAAACAGGACAGCCATTCTAACTTAATGAAAAAACTTAGGCTGGCGTCACTGTTAATTCATCAAAAATTGAACATGTTTTCGAGAGCCGCCTCTAAAGACATGGGCATATGACGTTTATTCATAATTCGGTTGTTAAGCTCTTCTTTAAGTGATTTAACCGTAGTGCAATACTCTAAACGTTTAGCAATTTCATCACATTCATTATTTAGCGCCGCTAAATGGTTTACAAAATTATCTTTAATTTGCGCTTTACTACGACCATTAAACTTACGCCACACAATTGTATATTGGTCATTACTTTCTTTTTGTTGGCGATGCTGTTCATTTAGCTCGATTATTTTATTTTGCAGTAACGGTATTAAGTTTGCTTTGGTTTCTTCATCAAAATCGACATCGTCGTCAAAATGGCTTATGTAAAGCTGTAATAAAGTAAAACCGTCTTTCTCTTTTCGAGCTTGTACTAACTGTTGCATTAGTTCGTGTTTTTCTGCTTTTTTTGCAAGATCAGATTCTTTATCTGGATGCAACTTAGATGCTAAACGTTTATACATTTTGTTTAGTTGCGAGCCTTTAAATAACTTTTCTAATTTTGAGTTGTTTTTTTGTTGTTTAATTTCATCGCGATCAAATCGTTCGTGTTGGTCAAAAAAGTCATCCCAATCTTCATCTTGTTCATAGTGCATATTATCTGCACTAAACGCTTCATCATCTTTCTCCTCACCAAAACCTTGCTCGTCAAGGTGCTTATAAAGCAATGAAGGCTCAGCTGTTATTTCTCTCAGTTCGTCATCTGTTAATTCTAAACCGGGGAAATCTTGTTGTAACATCTTACGTAATATATTTAACTCTGAAGAAGGGATTGTACTAACCGTATCTTGGTTATATTTATTTAGGTAAGATTGAAAAATTTGAGACACTTCCTCAACATTCAATTCGCCAATGAATGGATGTTCTGACAAATAATCTAAATCTTCATTTATCCAATCCACAAGTTCATTACGCTGTTCAATAGTTAAACTTTTACGTTGGATAAACTTACTAAAATGAATAATTTGTTCTGCAATCATTTGAGCTTGGAGTTGCTCATGGTGCTCTACTTGTTCTTGAAATTGAGAAAACAGGGTCTGCTTTTTAATATCAAAGTTTGCGTTACGCTTAGTATGTTTTTCAATTCGCTGCCATAAACGCTCTAATTCAGAGGGCGTTCTAGTCGCAGCTTGTTGCTTTACATTTTTTAAAAATGTCATATTAAGTTCCACTAAAATTTGTATCCATTACTTTTTATGCACGTAATTTGTATGCTTTAATTATAAATTTAATTAAAGCATACATAAAGCCAAGCATTAAAAAAGTAACTAAACAATTATTTAATGCTTTAGGTCAATAAGGATAAAAAGCGCCTGAGTTCATTTAAGAACAATATGCTAAACAGTGACTTTAACTAATATTTACTCGTAACGCTCGATTAAGTAAATATTATGATGGCTATAATTACGAAGCAAATCAAAATATAGCCACCCGTTTTACTTTAATGCTTATTTAAAGCTTATTTAATAGTTACCTTTGCATCACTTACCCATGTTTCAGTTATAGCTTCATCATTTTTATCAACTAAATACGCGCGTATGTTCACCGGATTGTTGTTAGCTTGTTTGTAGTCAAACGCTAATCGCCATTGGTTTGTACCAACTACCGGATAAACTCCAATAGGTTCTAGTATTTCACCGTTGCTGGCTTCAACAATCGGCTTTATACCACTTTTGTTATCTAAGCCTTTAAATACTGGACCTTCAAAATCAATCACCATTTTGTTAACGCCTTCAGGAATAGGCTGGCCGGGGATCCCGCCTAAGCCTTGGCGAGTATTTACAACGCTTGCAAGGTTTTTTGATTTTGGATCGAGTGGACGCCATTCAATATCATAAGAAAAGGTAAACTCGTCGCCTTTGCGCGCCTCTTTTTCGGGCACCCAGTAGGCAACAATATTGTCGAACGTTTCATCTTTTGTAGGAATTTCGATTAACTGTACTGCGCCTTTGCCCCAATCGTCAGTAGGTTTAATCCACGCTGATGAACGCTTATTGTAAAATACGCCGTCGTCTTGGTAGTTATTAAAGTCACGATCTCTTTGGATTAAACCAAACCCTTTTGGGTTCTCATCAATAAAGCTATTGGTCGACACCGACTGAGGATTATTTAATGGGCGCCAAACGTATTGACCCGATCCTGTGTGAATAGCTAAGCCATCGCTATCGTGAATTTCAGGGCGCCAGTCTTTAGCTTCTGTTTTATCTTTTTGTGAGTACCAATACATACTAGTTAGCGGTGCTACACCTAAGCGTTCAACATCGGCGCGCATATACAAATTAGCCGTTACAGAGGTAATATGGCCTTTGGCTTCTTTGTTATCTTTGCTTAAACCAAATCGATAAGCACCAGTAATAGAAGGCCCTTCAAGCAATGCCCAAACAGACACACTTTCACCTTTTTTCTCTGCAGGACCAATCCAAAATGCAGAAAAGCGCGGAAACTCTTCTGGTTGATTCATACCCGTATTAATCGCGATACCTCGAGCCGACAGTCCATATTGCCCCTCTGGCCCATCAGTACGAAAATAAGACGCACCTAAAAAAGATATCCAATCTGGTTTCATATCTGGGCGCATTATTCTAAAGCCTGCAAATCCAAACCCTTCTGGGAGATCGTGAGCTGGGCTATCAGCTGGCATATCAAAAACGTCATTACTAAAAGGTACGTTTTGAACCTGATTTTTATCGTCTCTGATGTAAATACTTACTGGCTCAGGGAAATATCTGCCAGGGTAAAATAATTGTACAGGTGCCTTTTTTCCACTTGGGTATAAGGTTTCATCTTCTTTAAAGCGTATTTTCCAATGTTCGTCATACGTAATTTTATCGATTAACTCCGGCGCTGGCACCTTAGTTGGCGCATAGGGCTTTTCGGCTGAAGCTTTTGCTAGGGCTTTTAAGTCTTCGAATGAAAACTCCGTTTTATCTACTGCTTCTGTCGCGTAAGACGACATCGAAGTGCTAAAAATAATTGCGATAAATAACTTTAATTTCATAAAAAGAATGTCCAATAAATTGAGTCAAATAAAAATAGGAACGCTGCACGAACGTATGTTTAACTTAAAGTTCTGTATAGATATTACGTGACGTAATATGAACTAGCGTTTACTAAAGTATTGTTATTTGACTACAGGTCCTCCCATAATTAATTTGTTTTTACGGGAATTGGTTTTAAGGGAAATTGCGCGCGTTTAATGATATCGCTGAAGTGAAAATAAACGGAGATTGCGCTGTTTATTGGACGAAGCCGTCAAGAGGTATGGATATATTTAGGTTTTAGTTGCCCACTATTCCAAGGCAAATATTTGTAGAGTGGCTGGTTTTTCTATTCGTTGTAGTTACATAGTTGATTTGGGCTAAAGCGTATTATAAGCAGTAAAAAGTGAAGGGTAAGCCTATATAGAACTCTGGTATTTAAATCGATAAGGATTACATTTAGGTGTTGAAAAACAAATAGGCTCACCACTTTTAAAATTTGCAATTAATAGCTAAATTTGACTAGTCGTCCACCTCAGGGCGTGTTGTTACGTGTTTGTTCATCGTAGCTAAAAGATCTTCTTTACATTTATCAGGTTTCAACGACTCAGGGTTGAAAATTATGGCAAGTACTTTATCAACATATATATAGATTGAACCATTAACTTCTTCGATATGCTCTACAACATCCCAGTCATAAAAGTTATAACCATATTGGTGGATTTCTTTTATACCATCAGCGCTTATTTCAAACTCTTTAGGACCAATCATTATTCCATTTTCATTTGGTGTAAAACATTGTGCAATTTTCACTTCCATAAATTTACTGAGAGCGACGTAAATAAAAAATAAAATGGATAATGTGAAAACAGAAAAGAACAACTTATTTTCTATTCCGCCAGACTGAAACTGAAAGAAGGACATAAAACTAAAAGTTAGCACCAACCAAAGACACACATTTTTAAGCATGGGTATCCATGTATAGGATTTCAACACCTTAGATGCTGTGTGAGCGTAAAAAGCGTCATAGTCGGCTTTAGATGTTTTAATTTTAAGATTCAAAAGATTCTCCATAATCTGAGATACGTATAATTAGCCTGTAGATTAACTCGTTTTTTATTTTTTATTGATAAACAAACCATAGCTGAGTTCCTATCAACTTAAAATCAATTTACCCATGCATTTATTGACCGTAATATTCCGCTTTTTATTTTAAAGAGAATCAGGCTTAATAAAGCCAAGTTGTTTACCATTCTATAATTGATAATTTCCGTAACGGTTAGAATAAGGTCACCCTAACTGCCCTTCATCATTAGTCATTTAAAACGCCTTTAACTGTATTATTTTTTTAAGACGTTTTTTAATGACCTTTTGCTCGCAATAAAGCCCGATAAAACCACCAACAGCAATTGAAGCCACAACCAAAAACCAATATAAAGGGCTGTTAGATGCCTGAATACCCGAAATATAAAGGTATAAGTTGAACGGGATAATAAAAAATAAGCTACCTAATACTTTAATGAATTCCCTAAAAAGCTCTGTATCAGACTTTGCTTTGTCGATATGAGAGTTAATAGTTTCATTTGATATCTCATTTAGCTCTGGGTATGTCTTTTGTAACCAATTTAAATAATTCAATTATGCATCCTTGTATTTTTATATCTAGTACTGCCTTAAATAGGCAAAATATATTTGCTAAAGTAAGCGACATAGCAGTAAAAACCAGATTTTTTTTGTTCTGCTTTACGACTTGTTATACGTTTTTACTACTCACTATTAGATTACAAGCTATCACCACATCAGATCGGTAATACTCTACAATTTCAGCTAACTCTTTATCTGATTTAACTAAGAACTCAGCGGAACATCTTTCTCTAACATGAATTAAAGGTAAATGATCTGTATCAGATGAAATTACACCAAATACATGAAACTCAGTATTCCAGCATTGACCATACTTTTTATTTCCAATTTGACAAAGATTCATAACTATATTTAAGTAATCATCATCGCTTTCAAGTAACTTGGTAGCAAGTATAATTACATCATCAAACATTTTATTTACACCGAGCTTTAGAAGCGTATAACGAGGCTGTAGAATAGCTCTAACAGCCAAATAATAGTAAGTTAAAATAGAGACGCAGAAAAATGTTATTTGTCCTAGTTTATTACTTGTTATAAACCATTAACTACCAAATTCTCGGCTAACAATTGCTGCGGGGACAATATCTTCTGGTAGATCACTAGAAGCCTTTTGAGCAAAGTCACCAGCCATACCAAATACTTTGTCAACTGGATCGACTTTCACTCCGTTTTCGACAGCTAACTCCAGAAGTTTCTTGCCGATATCGTTACAAGAACTAACCCAGTTTTTTGGTAATTTCCCCACAGTGATTTTAGGCTGACAAACTAGTTTAAAAGTTTCTTTACCTGTAGTGGTCAATAAAATTTGGCCACAGTTTTAGAATCTTGATATCTAACCTCAGATTCATTTGGCGCTAAACCGGCATTATAATGATGCGGCCTAACGTTGTTGTAATATCCGTTGATATAATCACTAACGCTATATTTAGCATCTATAAAATTTCCATATCCAAC